>CANLHI010000012.1 GCA_947490845.1 Actinomycetota bacterium
AGGTTGTTCAAGTACCTATCGCGACATAGCCTGTTCGTTTCACCACACCCTGAGCGTGTTTCAAGTGGTGGGAAGTGCCAATAGGCGCGAGCATTGGCCCATGGAAGAACTCCTCACGGTTTCAGCCGTCGCCCGTCGCATAGGGGTGGCACCTGCAACCCTTAGGACTTGGGACCGCAGATATGGGCTTGGACCATCTGGCCACGAAGCTGGCGAACATCGCAGGTACTGCGCAAGTGATTTAGCAAGATTGATGTTGATGCGTCGATTGATTTCAGCAGGTGTGGCGCCAGCCGATGCAGCTGTTCAAGCTCTGGCTCATAAGGGTGAAGTTAAAGTTGAAAAGATCATAAAGAATTTCAAAGTTCGCGAAGATTTAGTTGCGGCAATAGTAAATGCGGCTAATGCACTAGATAGGAATTTCGTTGCAAGTATTTTACGTAAAGATATTGAAAAATATGGGGTAATTGATAGTTGGCAAGAAGTAATGGTCCCAGTTCTGATTATCGTTGGTGATGAATGGGCAAGAACTGGCACTGGGATTGAAGTTGAACACTTACTTTCGGAAACCATTACTGGACTAATGCGCGATCTATCACTTAGCATTAAGAAACCAATCAATGGCCGCCCAGTGCTGTTGGCATCCGTTGGAGAAGAACTTCATTGCTTGGCGCTGCACGCACTACACGCCGCTTTGGCTGAGCAGAATATTGAATGTAACTTCCTTGGAGCTCGCACACCACTGCAGGCTTTAGCCAATGTGGTCGAACGCAGCGCACCGCCTGCCGTGTTTCTCTGGGCGCAACTGTCCAAGAATGGTGATCCAACATTTTTCCGTGATATTCCTTCCATCAGACCCGCGCCTCGATTTATCTTGGGTGGTCCGGGCTGGGACCGCGAAGAATGTGTTGAAGTGGCCTTCGCAGATGATTTGACGCTGGCCTGCCAAGAAATTAAGCAGGCAATCGGGGCTTAATTCTCAAGTTAGACTAGGGCGCTCAACCACAGTACGGAGGGCCCATGAGCAGCGATAACGACAAAGTCGCGATGCTCGGGCTGACTTATGACGATGTGCTCCTATTACCGGATGCCTCCGAAGTCGTTCCTAGTGAAGTAAATACTTCAACCTGGTTGACTCGCAATATTTCAATTGCTGTCCCAGTTATTTCATCAGCAATGGACACGGTTACTGAATCTACGATGGCAATTGCTATGGCTAAGGCCGGCGGCATCGGAATCATTCACCGCAATCTGCCCATTGAAGAACAAGTTACTCACGTTAAATTAGTAAAAAACGTGGGCTTGGCAGGAGCTGCGGTCGGTGTTGGCGATGATGGTTTTGCACGTGCCCAAGCTTTAATTGAAGCCGGAGTCGATGTGGTTGTTGTTGATACAGCCCATGGCCACCACCGCGCAGTATTAGATGCGATTGAAAGAATAAAAAAGTTTTCAGCAACGATTGAAATTATTGGCGGCAACGTGGCAACTCGCGCAGGTGCGCAGGCGTTAATTAACGCAGGTGCTGATGCTGTAAAAGTTGGCGTTGGTCCAGGATCGATTTGTACAACCCGAGTTGTTGCAGGTGTTGGTGTTCCACAAATCACTGCAATAATGGAAGCTGCTAAGGCATGCAACAAGGCCGGCATTCCACTCATTGCAGATGGTGGACTTCAATATTCTGGTGACATTGTTAAGGCAATTGTTGCGGGCGCCAATTCAGTAATGCTTGGTTCACTTTTGGCTGGATGTGAGGAATCACCTGGGCAACTAGTTGAGATTGATGGCCGCAAATACAAGGCATACCGCGGCATGGGTTCACTTGGTGCGATGCAATCTCGCGGAGAGCAAAAGTCTTATTCCAAAGATCGTTACATGCAAGACGATGTTTTATCAGAGGACAAACTTGTTCCTGAAGGTATTGAAGGCAGAGTTGCATACCGCGGCCCTGTTGCTGAAGTTGTGCACCAACTTGTCGGTGGACTACGTAGCGGAATGGGCTATGCCGGTGCTCCCGATATCGAAACTCTGCGCCGTGAAGGCCGTTTAATTCAAATTACCGCAGCAGGGTTACAGGAAAGCCACCCTCACGATGTGCTTCATGTGGCCGATGCTCCTAACTACACTCAGAAAAACTAAGGAGGACGCGCATGGATATCGAGATCGCACCAGGAAAGCGCGCCCGTCAGGCATATTCATTTGACGATATTGCCATCGTTCCCAGCCGCCGCACACGCAACCCAGAAGACGTTTCAACTGCCTGGCAGATTGATGCTTACAAATTTGATATTCCAATGATGGCAGCGCCGATGGATTCAGTTGTCTCACCAGAGACCGCAATTGCAATCGGCAAACTTGGTGGGCTTGGTGTTCTAAACCTTGAAGGTTTGTGGACTCGTTATGACGATCCCCGTATTCCACTTGGTGAAATTGCATCGATGCCAGATAAGCACGCGACCCGACGCATGCAAGAAATCTATAGCGCACCGATCCGCCCTGAGTTAATAAAAGAGCGCATTAAAACTATTCGTGACTCTGGTGTGAATGTTGCCGCTTCCCTTTCGCCACAACGCACCGCTGAACTTCACAAAGCAGTTATCGATGCCGGCGTAGATATCTTTGTAATTCGCGGCACGACTGTTTCAGCAGAACATGTTGGCAATGATGATTCAGCACTTAACTTGAAGAAATTCATCTACGAATTAGATGTGCCAGTAATTGTTGGTGGCGTTGCTACTTCAACTGGCGCACTTCACTTAATGCGTGCGGGTGCTGCCGGTGTTCTGGTTGGTTTTGGTGGGGGAGCTGCGCATACAACGCGCAAAGTTTTGGGAATCGAAGTTCCGATGGCATCAGCTGTTGCTGAAGTTGCCGCCGCACGTCGTGAATATTTAGATGAATCAGGTGGACGATATGTTCACGTTATTGCAGATGGATCAGTTGGTCGCTCTGGTGATATCGCCAAAGCAATTGCCGTCGGTGCTGATGCTGTAATGATGGGCTCACCACTTGCTAAGGCAACAGAGGCACCTGGTTTAGGTTGGCACTGGGGATCAGAGGCACATCATCAAGAGTTGCCACGTGGTGAACGTGTAAACGTGGGCACTATCGGGTCCATCGAAGAAATATTAAATGGGCCATCACATACTTCAGATGGATCTATGAACTTATTTGGCGCACTGCGTCGCGCGATGGCAACTTCTGGCTATTCAGATCTGAAATCTTTCCAGCGCGTAGAAGTCATTATTCACGGGGCTTAAGCATTGAATTCTAAAAGCGGAGTCTTAGTAGTCGATTTTGGCGCGCAATATGCACAACTAATCGCACGTCGCGTGCGCGAGGCAAAGGTTTACTCCGAAATTGTTCCATCCCACATCACCGCTGCCGAAGTAAGCGCTAAGAATCCAGCAGCGATAGTTCTATCTGGTGGGCCATCAAGTGTTTATTCTGAAGGCGCGCCAAAATTCGACAGCGCAATTCTGCAACTCGGTATCCCGGTCTTTGGAATTTGTTACGGCTTTCAAGTCATGGCCGCGGCCCTTGGTGGCGTTGTAAGCCAAACAGGTAAGTCTGAATTTGGCCGTACTGAAATAAAAGCGGAAATAAGTTCTAAGATTTTTAAATCGCTGCCTGCATCACAAAGTGTTTGGATGTCACATGGCGATGCGGTTACGCAAACACCTGCTGGTTTCACAATCTGTGCTGTTACATCCGATACTCCAATTGCTGCTTTTGAAGATGCCACTGGCCAAATAGCTGGAGTTCAGTTCCATCCCGAAGTCCTGCACTCTGAACACGGACAAGAAATTTTAAAGAATTGGTTAATCAATATCGCTGGGTGCAAACCAGAATGGACAACCGGCAATATTGCCGAAAATGAAATCGCTAAAGCAAAAGAGTTAATTGGGTCTAAGCGCGTTATTTGCGGTCTTTCAGGTGGTGTGGATTCAGCGGTTGCGGCAGCGATTATTCAACGCGCAGTCGGTGCGCAATTAACCTGCGTATTTGTCGATCACGGTTTATTGCGCAGCGGTGAATCAGAACAAGTCCAACGTGACTTCGTTGCTGCAACTGGGATTGATTTAGTTGTGGTGGACGCAGTTGATCAATTCTTAGACGCGCTTAAAGGTGTTACTGATCCCGAGACCAAGCGCAAGATTATTGGTCGCGAATTTATTCGATCCTTTGAAAAGGCAGCGCGTGATATCGCAGCGGGCGGCGATGTTGAATTCTTAGTACAGGGAACCCTTTATCCCGATGTTGTTGAATCAGGTGGTGGAACTGGCACTGCCAATATCAAATCCCACCACAACGTTGGTGGCCTGCCCGATGATCTTAAATTCACCTTAGTTGAACCACTTCGTACTTTATTTAAAGATGAAGTCCGACAGGTTGGTCTTGAACTTGGTTTACCTGAAGAAATTATTTGGCGCCAACCTTTCCCAGGCCCAGGTCTTGGTATTCGTATCATTGGTGAAGTAACAAAAGAACGTTTAGATTTGCTGCGTCACGCCGACTCAATTGCACGTGAAGAGCTAAAGGCTGCCGGACTTGATCGCCAGATTTGGCAGTGTCCGGTTGTTCTGTTGGCTGATGTGCGAAGCGTCGGCGTGCAAGGTGATGGCCGCACTTATGGCCACCCAATTGTATTGCGTCCGGTATCTAGCGAGGATGCGATGACCGCTGATTGGTCGCGCCTTCCGTATGAAACTTTAGAGAAGATTTCAACACGTATAACAAATGAGGTACGTGAAGTAAATCGTGTAGTTTTGGATGTGACGAGCAAGCCACCGGGAACGATCGAATGGGAATGAAATGACGCTGAAAAGAATTTCTCTGCTCTGTGCTGTGGCAATCGCCGTATCTTCGCTCACCCTTGTTAGCGCATCCGCCGCCGAGCGTCCTACCTCGGTAGCCGGTTGCGCCAAGCCAACCTCAAAGGCACACGAACCTGCCACGGTGAAGCAACCAAGTGCTCCTGATAAAAAACTTGCAAAAACAATGACTATCAAAACTAATTGTGGAGTAATCACAATTGCTTTGAATCCTGCCGCTGCGCAAACAGTTACAAATCTTTCAACACTGGCACGTTCTAAGTACTTTGATGGCACTTTCTGTCATCGTCTTACAACTGAAGGAATTTATGTTCTGCAATGCGGAGATCCATCAGCGCAAGGCAACGGATCACCTGGAACATGGAAGGGTTACAAAGATGAAAATCTTCCAACTAAGACAATTCTTACCTACCCAGCAGGCACCGTAGCCATGGCTAACTCTGGCCCAAATACCAATGGCAGCCAGTTCTTCTTGGTTTATAAAGACACAGCCTTGCCGCCCAGTTACACAATCTGGGGAAAGATAAAAACAGGATTGCCGCTATTGCTTAAGGTCGAGAAAGTTGGAGCCTACAAAGTTGATGATGCATCAGGAAAAGGCTATTACGCAGGCGATGGCTATCCAGTGCAACCGATTGAAATCAAATCGGTGACAGTTCGTTAATTTTTAATTGGTATTAACGATTTTAAAAGCTTCTGCGATACGACCTTCTGCAAATCCAGCCATTGCCGCGTTGCGCTGACCCCATTCACGGACCATATTTTCTAACTCTTTATTATGAGAAGTTTGGGAAGCATGTGCATGTAACGTTGCCATCTTTAATTCAAAGGTGTCGGTTATATCAACCCAGTGATCAGGATGCGCAAAACCCATTACCCAAACTTCTTTAACGCGGTGTGGTTGCAAACCTTCGCTATCTAATAAATCGGTAAATGCGAAGGGATTACGTGCATCGGGATAGACAGCTTGAATTGCTGCCTCACCTGCCGCTAAGTGATCAGGATGGCTGGCACCGATTCGGTCCCAGTTACGTTCGGGAGATTGGCAGAGCATGCGATCAGGTTTGCTAATTCGAATGCGACGAACAATATCTTTACGAAGTGCCAGTGTTGCTTCAAGATGGCCGTCGACATAATTTAGAAATGTAATATCAGTAACGCCAATGGCAGCACCTGCAGCACGTTGTTCGCGTTGGCGGATCGCCGGCATTTGCTCTTTAGTGAAACCAGATTCTTCGCCACCTTGGTCGCCATTTGTGCAAAATACGTAAGCGACTTCGATTCCCGCTTTGACCCATTGCGCGATCGTTCCGGATGCACCAAAGTCAGAATCATCGGGGTGGGCGTTGATTACTAAAACGCGTTTGATCTCGGTATCTGCAAGCGGCTCCATGATGCGTTAAGCCTAATAGACTCCGCGCCATGGTTGATACAGATGCGCTGCTCGCGGGGCTTAATCCGCAGCAACAAAAAGCTGTAATCCATCAAGGGGCACCGCTTCTGGTTGTGGCAGGTGCTGGTTCAGGTAAAACACGCGTTCTCACGCGTCGCATTTCTTATCTGATGGCAGCACGCGAGGTTCGCCCCTACGAAATTCTGGCAATCACCTTTACCAACAAGGCTGCTGGTGAAATGAAAGAGCGCGTTACTGAACTGGTTGGCCCGGTTGCAAAATCAATGTGGGTATCAACATTTCACTCTGCTTGCGTTCGTTTATTGCGCCAGGAAATCGAGCGCTTGGGCTACAGCACATCATTTAGTATTTATGATTCTGCAGATTCACAGAAGTTGATTTCACGTGTGATGGAGACCCTAAACCTTGATGCCAAGCGATACCCACCTCGCCAATTTCAAGCACTGATCTCTAACGCCAAGAACGAACTGCAAACTCCTTATCAATACTTATCGGCGGCGCAGAACCAATTTGAAACCATCGTTGCTGATGTTTACACCATGTATCAAAAGCGTTTACAGCAGGCCAACGCACTTGATTTTGATGATTTAATCATGAAGACGGTGCAAGTTCTGCAGCAGTTCCCTGAAGCAAAGGCGCGCTTTCGTTCGCGCTTTCGCCATATCTTGGTCGATGAGTATCAAGACACCAACCATGCGCAATACATGTTGGTTAAAGAGTTAACTGGCTCTGAAGGTGACGGCTTTCCTATCGCCGAACTCTGTGTTGTGGGTGATGCCGATCAATCCATCTATGGATTTCGCGGAGCGACTATCCGCAATATCCTGCAATTTGAGGTCGATTATCCAAATGCTGCCACAGTTTTACTTGAACAAAATTATCGCTCAACGCAAAATATTCTTAACGCCGCTAATGCAGTGATAACCCAAAATGAATCACGTAAAGAAAAGAACCTTTGGTCTGATGCCGGTGCCGGTGCGCCCTTAATCGGATATGTTGCCGAATCTGAATACGATGAAGCAGAATTTATTAGGACTGAGATTCGCTCATTGCAAGATATGGGCCACTCGAACCCGGGTGACACGGCAGTCTTTTATCGCACAAATGCACAATCTCGTATCTTTGAAGAAATTTTTATGCGTGCTGCGATTCCATATAAAGTCGTTGGCGGGCTTCGCTTCTACGAACGCAAGGAAGTAAAGGATCTGCTGGCTTATCTGCGAGTTCTGGCCAATCCCAATGATGAAGTATCACTGCGTCGCATCATTAACTTTCCAAAGCGGGGCATCGGTGATCGTGCACTGGAAGAAGTAGAACTTTTTGCATTGGCTCAAGGAATTTCTTTCTGGCACGCCCTCTTGCGAGTCAATGAAGCCACTGCTGTTCCAAATAAGGCCGCACACTCGATCGCTGAATTCACCGCGATGCTCACCGCCCTTGCCGTCTTAGTCGAAGCTAAAACTAAACCTTCAGTGATTATTGAAGCCGTTCTTGAGCAATCTGGCTTACTCACCGAACTTGAAGCGAGCACTGATCCGCAAGATGAGGTGCGGGTTGAGAACTTAAAGGAACTTGTTTCTGCATCAATGGAATACGAAGAACGCCCCTTTGAAGAACTGGGCGAAGATGAAGAAATTTCACTCACTGGATTCCTTGAAAAAGTTTCACTCGTTGCCGATGCGGACGAGATTCCGGATGGAGAAGATCATGGGGGAGTTGTTACGTTGATGACTCTTCACACTGCAAAGGGTCTGGAATTTCCAACGGTATTTCTTACTGGAATGGAAGATGGAATCTTTCCACATGCTCGCACCCTGGATGATCCGAAAGAAATCGAAGAGGAGCGTCGCCTGGCATACGTTGGTTTAACTCGCGCTGAAAAACGCTTATACATTTCACGTGCTGAATATCGATTAACTTTTGGAACTCCAAAATACAATCCTGGTTCACGTTTTCTAGATGAGATTCCTTCCGAACTTATCGAGTGGAAGAATGAAACAAAATCTAAATCCTCTTCAGGTAGTTCTGGGCTACGTCGCAGGACAGCAACTGCTCCACCTCCACGTGCCACTGGCAAAAAATCTTCTGCCATGGTTCTCGAAGTTGGACAGCGTGTGTCACATGACACATTTGGTCTCGGCACAGTTGTGGCAATTGGGGGCGAGGGCGATAAGTCAGAAGCGACCATCAATTTCGGCCAATATGGTGAGAAACGACTGCTGCTGCGCTATGCCCCAGTTGTGGTTTTATAACGTGCTGCAAGGATTAGGATTACTCCCATCCGCTAGCACGAAGAAGAGCTAGTAAATTTGGAAACGGTACTTATCTGTGGATCTCTTTGAATATCAAGCACGCGACCTCTTTGAAAAACATGGCGTACCCGTTCTTGCCGGCGCTGTAGCAACTACCGACGCCGAAGCTTTTACAGCCGCATCTGCCATTGGTGGAAAAGTTGTCGTTAAGGCGCAGGTAAAGGTCGGCGGACGTGGCAAAGCAGGCGGTGTAAAACTAGCTGTCGATGCAAATGATGCCAAAGAGAAAGCTGGCGCAATTCTTGGCATGGATATTAAAGGTCATACTGTTTACAAAGTAATGATCGCGCAGGCTGCGCCAATTGTTGATGAGTATTACATGTCAATTTTATTGGACCGCTCCAATCGCACCTTCCTTGTAATGGCATCTGTTGCAGGTGGAATGGATATTGAAGAAGTTGCACACACTGCTCCAGAAAAATTAGCCAAGGTTCCCGTGACTGCAGTTGATGGTATTTCACTGGCCAAGGCAAAAGAAATTGTTGCACAGGCAAAATTTCCAGCAGATATCGCAGATCAAGTTGCCGATGTGCTCGTGACGCTTTGGGAAACTTTTCAATCTGAAGATGCAACTCTTGTCGAAATTAACCCACTCGTTAAAACTGAAGATGGTCGAATCATCGCACTTGATGGAAAAGTCACCCTTGATGACAACGCTGATTTTCGCCAACCTACACACGAAGCACTTGTCGATCATGACTCGGCAAATGCCCTAGAAGCAGCTGCTAAAGAAAAAGGCTTGAACTATGTAAAGCTCGATAATGGCCAAGTCGGAATTATCGGCAACGGCGCAGGTCTTGTGATGTCTACACTTGATGTTGTTGCATACGCCGGTGAAAAATTTGGCGGAATGCGCCCGGCAAACTTCCTTGATATTGGTGGTGGAGCATCTGCCCAAGTAATGGCTGATGGGCTTTCAATCATTCTGGGCGATCCAGATGTGAAGAGCGTTTTTGTAAATGTTTTCGGTGGAATTACCGCATGCGACGCAGTTGCCAGTGGCATTGTGCAAGCGCTGGAACTTTTAGGAACAAAGGCCACTAAACCAATCGTGGTTCGACTAGATGGCAATAACGTTGTTGAGGGGCGCGCAATTCTTAGCGCTGCAAACCACCCGTTGGTTGAACAAGCCGAAACTATGGATGGCGCAGCATCACGCGCTGCAGAACTGGCGGCAAAGTAATGGCTATCTTTATTAATTCAGAGAGCAAAGTAATTGTGCAAGGAATGACTGGTTCTGAAGGAACCAAGCACACTCGCCGTATGTTGGCATCTGGTACAAAAGTTGTTGGTGGCGTAACTCCTGGCAAAGGTGGCCAGAGCGTTGAAATTGATGGACAGCAGCTTCCGGTATTTAATACGGTAGCCGAAGCAATCACAGCAACAGGTGCAAATGTTTCAGTTGTATTTGTTCCACCTAAGTTTGCAAAAGCTGCAGTTATCGACGCCATCGATGCCAAGATGCCTTTGGTAGTTGTAATCACCGAAGGTATTCCGGTGCATGACTCTGCATATTTCTATGCGTATTCACTTCAAAAGGGAACAACCCAGATTATTGGCCCTAACTGTCCAGGTTTAATTAGCCCTGAGCAATCAAATGTGGGAATTATCCCTGCTGATATTACAAAGCGTGGGCCAATTGGTCTGGTTTCAAAATCTGGAACTCTTACTTATCAGATGATGTATGAACTTCGGGATATCGGTTTCTCCACTGCAGTTGGTATTGGTGGAGATCCAGTTATCGGAACAACACATATCGATTGCCTAAAGGCTTTTCAAGATGATCCCGAGACAACTGCAATTGTTATGATCGGTGAAATAGGTGGAGATGCAGAAGAGCGTGCCGCAGCATTTATTGCCGAATATGTAACTAAGCCAGTTGTTGGATACGTTGCCGGATTTACCGCACCTGAAGGAAAGACAATGGGGCATGCGGGCGCGATAGTTTCTGGTTCATCTGGAACTGCGCAAGCAAAGAAAGATGCGTTAGAGGCTGCAGGTGTAAAAGTTGGCCAAACTCCTAGTGAAACAGCGCGCTTAATGCGCGCCATTCTCGGTCGCTAAGGCGCCTGCCATGTTGCAACGTGTCCTAGCGGTCTCGTTTGCACAAGTCTTGCGTAGCGTTGCACTTCTTCTTCTACCGCTGGCATTTATAGCGTTAATTGCCTGGGCAACTGCCGGCAGCGCTACTGGAAACACTTCTGATCCAATGCGTGCAGCCATCTGGCTTTGGTTGGGTGCTCACCACATTCCATTTTTCTTAAGCGGCGCCGCAACTGGATATTTGTCTTATCTACCAATCGGTGCGATTTTCTTACCTTTCTTTGCCATACGTAGCGGTTTTGATCGCTCGCTCGCTAAATTGCATGGTGATTTCCACAATTTAAATAGTGTGCGTTCAATATTCTCAATTCAATACGCGGTCATAGCAACTTTGCTGGCGCTCTTTAGTAGTTCATCGACAGTTAGTTCACAGTGGTATTTAGCCCCTGTATTTGCCTTTCTAATTTCGTATTTAGCAACCCTTACTGCAGGAACACGTCTTCGTCTTTCGCAGGCAGTTAGCTATGCCAGTCGAGTTTTAGCGATTTTAATCGGTGCATCATTTATCGTTTTGGCGCTCTCAATCTTCACACATATCTCACTCTTTAAAAATATCTCAATAGTTCTGCAACCAGGCATACTCGGTTCGCTTCTGCTCTTTGCGCTAAATCTTTTCTACCTACCTAACGCCGCTATTGCAGTGCTTTCATATTTCACAGGAACAGGTT
This sequence comes from Actinomycetota bacterium, assembly GCA_947490845.1. Lineage (GTDB taxonomy): Bacteria > Actinomycetota > Actinomycetes > Nanopelagicales > Nanopelagicaceae > Planktophila. The sequence continues at coordinate 11,330 of CANLHI010000012.1, forward strand.
TTGCAGTTGGCGCCGACACTTTAGTTTCGCCATTCACACATAATTTGGGTGCCATACCTGCCTTGCCGCTGTTAGCAATACTTCCAACCTCATCATCTAAATGGGCATTGCTTGCAATTGTTATCGTGGTCGCAGTCGGTGCGCTATTAGCGATGTGGGCATTGGCATCCGGCACCCGTTCGCTAATTCAGGCTTTGATCTTGATTGCACTTTCAATCTCGGTACTGGGTTATTTGGCAAGTGGTTCACTTATGACCGCTGCTATGAGCGCGGTTGGCGTTTCGGTTTGGAAATTATCTGTCTCGTTAGCCTTAGAAATTGGCTTAGGCGTTGCCTTAATGGTCCTGGTTCCGCAGATTAAATTGCGTGGGCGCGAATGAGCAAAGCGCGCTTGGTAATTTTGGCATCTGGCAATGGATCAATTGCGCAGTCGATAATTGATGCAGTCGCCAGCAAAGTATTGGATGCGCAAGTAGTTGGATTAATTTGCGATAAAGAGAACGCTCAGGTCATAGAACGAGCCAAGAGCGCTGGAATATCTGAATACTTAATTCCAATGAAGTCAGATAGAAAGTTATGGGATCGCGAAATCATAAGTACTCTTGAAGAGCTAAGTCCAGATCTGGTTGTTAGCGCTGGGTTTATGAGAATTTTGTCAGCTGAGTGCGTGGCACGTTTTAGGATCGTAAATAGCCATCCCGCTCTTCTGCCACTGTTCCCGGGCGCCCACGCTGTTCGTGATGCACTAGTAGCTGGTGCCAAGGAGACAGGTGTGACAATTCATTGGGTTGATAGCGGAGTTGATACCGGTGAAATAATCGCGCAAGAATCTGTGGCAATCTCTACAAGTGATACGCAGGCGAGCCTGCACGAGCGCATTAAGATTGCCGAACGCAAGCTATTCGTTGCAACTTTGCAATCACTTTTAGCCGATCACGTGAGGTCCTGATGTCAGATCGCAGACTGATTCGACGCGCTCTTGTTAGCGTCTATGACAAAGATCGTCTCCTTGAACTGGGAGCAGCGTTAACGGGTGCCGGAGTTGAGATTATTTCAACTGGTTCGACTGCGAAAACCTTGCAAGGCGCTGGCTTTGCTGTGACTGAAGTCAGTACATACACAGGTTTTCCCGAAATTATGGGCGGGCGCGTAAAGACGCTACACCCCAAGATTCACTCTGGTATTTTGGCTGATCAGAACAACCCCGAGCACTTACAGGCAATTGCAGATTTAGATATCGAGCCATTTGATTTAGTCGTAATCAACTTGTATCCGTTCGCGCAAACAATTTTATCGGGCGCTGCTTATGCCGAATGTATTGAACAAATTGATATTGGTGGGCCTTCTATGTTGCGAGGGGCTGCAAAAAATCATGGATCAGTTGCGGCAATCGCTAATCCCGCTCAATACGATGCCTTATTTGCTGCCCTTAAAGCGGGTGGAACGTCACTTGATGAGCGTCGCAATTTTGCCCTTGAAGTCTTTCGCACAACTGCAGAATACGATTTAGCAATCGCTAGTTGGTTGGGTGAGCAGATCAGCACAGATATTCCTGATTGGTTTGGACTCATCTGGAAACGCGAGAACCCACTTCGCTATGGCGAGAACCCACATCAGAGCGCAGCCATTTATCGTGGCGGTCCCGCCGGAATCGTCAACGCGGTTCAAAGCCATGGCAAAGAGATGTCATTTAATAATTACACCGATGCCGATGCTGCCTGGCGCGCAGCTTTAGATCATGCCGAACCATGTGTTGCGATTATTAAACATGCCAACCCGTGCGGTGTTGCTATCGGAGGGGATATCGCGTCCGCCTATCTAGCAGCGCATGCCTGTGATCCCGTTTCAGCATTCGGGGGAGTCGTCGCGGCAAATCGAAAAGTCACCGTTGCAATGGCAAAACCACTTTCAGAAATTTTTACCGAAGTAATTATCGCTCCCGAATATGAACCAGAGGCGCTAGAAATCTTGATGCGCAAACCATCGATTCGTATTTTGACTTGTTCAAACACTGATATATCACCGCTAGAAATTCGCACAGTATCTGGTGGCATATTGCTTCAAGATACTGACAAGATTGCCGCGCCCGGAGATGACTGTGCAAATTGGAAACAGGTTACTGGTGCAACACTTTCCAAAGAAGTTATGGCAGATCTGCAATTTGCTTGGCGTGCAGTGCGCGCAGTAAAGAGCAATGCAATTTTGTTGGCAAAAAACGGTGCTGCAGTCGGCATTGGAATGGGGCAAGTGAACCGAGTTGACTCTGCCAAGTTGGCGATCGATCGCGCAGGTGTTCGTGCAACTGGCAGCGTTGCGGCAAGTGATGCCTTCTTCCCATTTGCAGATGGCCTACAAATTCTGATTGATGGTGGCGTCAGCGCTGTCGTGCAACCGGGCGGAAGCGTGCGCGATGAAGAAGTGATTGCTGCGGCAAAGGCGGGTGGCATCGCCATGTTCTTCACTGGATCCAGACATTTCTCGCATGCCTAACTTGGCGACCCACGAGAGACTTCTAATAGGATCACCAATATGAGCGCGAAAATTCTTGATGGCAAAGCCTTAGCGGCCAGCGTCAAAGCAGAGCTCACCGTTCGCATTACAAAACTTAAGGCCGCCAGCATAACTCCCGGACTTGGAACTGTTTTAGTTGGAGATGACCCAGGATCTCTTTCCTACGTTGCCGGAAAGCACCGCGACTGCCAAGAAGTCGGCGCTAAATCAATTCGTATAGATTTAAAGGCAGATGCCAGTGAGGCAGATGTACTTGCCGCAATTAAAGATTTGAATCAAGCAAGTGATTGCACCGGATACATTGTGCAGCTTCCATTGCCGCGTGGAATCAATACCCAGAAAGTATTGGAGGCGATCGATCCCGCAAAAGATGCGGATGGATTGCATCCAATTAATTTAGGTCGTTTAGTTGCTGGTTATAAAGCGCCGCTGCCGTGTACTCCACGTGCAATAGTTGAATTAATTAACCATTACAAAATTTCACTTGCAGGTGCCGAAGTTGTTGTTATCGGTCGCGGCTTAACAGTTGGACGCCCACTTGGTTTATTGCTCTCTCGCAAGCAGGAAAATGCCACCGTAACTTTGACTCACACCGGCACAAAAGATTTACTTTCACACACAAAGCGTGCCGACATAATTGTCGCCGCTATCGGCAGTGCACATTTCTTAAAGGCAGATGCCATTAAATTAGGTGCCACAGTTATAGATGTCGGGATATCCCGAACTGATTCAGGTTTAGTCGGTGATGTCGATCCAGCAGTAATGGCAGTTGCATCATTTGTGGCACCAATGCCCGGTGGTGTTGGTCCGATGACTCGCGCGATGCTGTTAACAAATGTGGTTGAAGCATGCGAGAGATAAATACCTTTGGCATTCGACTGGCATACCTACTAATCCTCGCGGGGTTCTTGGGTGGCGCGCTTTCATTTGTCCGCCTGGGTTCTATTGCGATCGCAATCGGGATGGCAATAATCACTCTGGCTCATTGGCAAGCGGGGAAAAGCGGAAAAGTTGAGCGTTATTTAGCGCTTGCGATAGCGCTATCCCTCTTGGCCGTGGCAATCTCGCTTCCTCGCGGGTTGTAGAGTTTATCTTGACGTCAAGAGAAAGAGTTTTCCATGTCTAAGAAAGTTACTGTGGTCGGTGCCGGATTTTATGGATCAACGACAGCGTTACGTTTAGCTGAATACAACATTTTCGACACTGTAGTTCTAACAGATATTCTCGAAGGAAAGCCTGAAGGCTTGGCTCTCGATATGAACCAATCTCGTTCAATCGAAGGATTTGAAACAAAAATTATTGGTGCAACAACAACTGCCGATGGCGCAGGTTATGAAGCCACTGCAAACTCAGATGTAGTTGTGATTACTGCTGGACTGCCACGCAAGCCAGGTATGAGCCGCATGGATCTAATTGGGGTAAATGCCGGAATCGTTCGAGGGGTTGCTGAAAATATTGCAAAGCATTCACCAAACGCTGTCATCATCGTGGTTTCAAATCCATTAGATGAAATGACTGCGCTCACTCAGATCGCAACCAACTTTCCAAAAAATCGTGTCATCGGTCAAGCTGGAATGCTTGATACCGCTCGCTTCACCAACTTCGTTGCTGAAAAGTTGGCTGTTAAAGTCTCCGCAGTTAAGACACTCACCCTTGGCTCACACGGTGACACGATGGTTCCAGTCCCAAGTCGTTGCACAGTAAATGGCCAGCCGCTCGCTGATCTACTTTCACAAAGTGAAATTGATGAACTAGTTGATCGCACTCGCAATGGTGGAGCCGAAGTTGTTGCCTTACTTAAAACTGGTTCTGCTTATTACGCACCATCTGCCGCTGCGGCCAGAATGGCAAAAGCGGTTATCGAAGATTCAGGAGCGGTAATGCCAGTTTGCGCATGGGTTGATGGCGAATACGGAATTTCTGGCGTTTACCTCGGTGTCGAAGCTGAAATCGGTCGTTCAGGTGTGAAGAAAGTTGTGGAGACAAAACTTACAGATTCTGAACTCGCTGGCTTAAAAGAGGCAGCTGAGGCAGTTCGCGCCAAGCAAGCAGATGTACTAACTCTCTAATAATTATTAAGACGACAAATTAAAAAAGGGAAAGCGAAAATGAGCAAAATCAAAGTAACGGGCACTGTTGTTGAACTAGACGGTGATGAGATGACCCGCATAATTTGGCAGTTCATCAAGGATTCGTTGATCCTTCCTTATTTAGATGTAAACCTTGAGTACTACGACCTAGGCATGGAACATCGCGATGCAACTGATGACCAAGTAACAATTGACTCTGCGCGCGCAATCCAGAAGCACGGTGTTGGTAGTAAGTGCGCAACGATTACTCCTGATGAAGCGCGCGTGGAAGAGTTTGGCCTTAAGAAGATGTGGAAGTCTCCAAACGGAACCATCCGCAACATCCTAGGCGGCGTGATTTTCCGCGAACCAATTATTATCTCTAACGTGCCACGTTTGGTTCCGCATTGGACAAAACCAATCGTTATCGGTCGCCATGCTTTCGGAGATCAATACCGCGCTACAGATTTCAAAGTTCCAGGTCCAGGAAAGGTGACTCTTTCATATGTGCCAGCCGATGGTTCTGCGCCAATTACTCACGAAGTTTATGATTTTAAATCTTCAGGTGTAGCGCTAGCGATGTATAACGTTGATGATTCAATTCGCGACTTTGCGCGCGCATCTCTTAACTACGGCTTGCTGCGCAAGTTCCCGGTTTATCTCTCAACTAAGAACACAATTCTTAAGGCATACGATGGGCGCTTCAAAGATATCTTTGAAGAGATTTTCCAAGCAGAATTTAAGACACAATTTGATGCTGCAGGTATTTGGTATGAGCATCGCCTAATCGATGACATGGTGGCTATGTCACTACGTATGGAAGGTGGCTATGTCTGGGCCTGTAAGAACTATGACGGCGATGTGCAATCAGATACCGTCGCACAAGGCTATGGCTCACTCGGCTTGATGACCTCAGTACTTAAGACTCCAGATGGAATGATCTGCGAATCAGAGGCGGCCCACGGAACTGTTACTCGTCACTATCGCGATCACCAAGCGGGTAAGGCGACATCAACAAATCCAATTGCTTCAATCTTTGCTTGGACACAAGGCTTGGCCCATCGTGCAAAGTTAGATAACAACGCAGAGCTTGCTAATTTCTGCGCAACTCTTGAGCGCGTGTGTATCGAAACCGTGGAAACTGGCAAGATGACTAAAGATCTAGCGCTGCTAATTTCTAAGACAGCCCCATGGCAGACAACCCAGGAATTCCTTAATTCAATTGATGAAAACTTGAAAGTTGCAATGGCTTAAATATGAAAAATAACCAATCAGGTGCCCTTGCACTAGTTGGTTCAGGTGAATATTTGCCAAAGTCGCAGGCGCTAGAAACAGAGCTCCTGCGCTTAGGTATTTCTCGCGGAAAGCCCAATACCTATATTCAGATCCCAACCGCTGCTGGAAAAGAGAGCGATGACCGCCTAGATTTTTGGCGACAACGCGGGGCCGAACAAGGTGCGCGCATTGGCTGCGAAGTTAAATACTTGCCAGTGCTCACTCGCGATGATGCCCACAACCCACAATGGATTGAAGAGATAAAAAACGCTGGACTAATCTATTTTTCCGGGGGAGATCCCGTTCACCTATGTGAGATATTTTCGCAAACTCCGATGTGGCAGGCAATTCTTGCGGCGTGGCAGGAAGGTGCATCCCTTGCAGGTTGTTCTGCTGGCGCAATGGCCTTTGGGGGAAAGATAATTGGTATTCGCCGCTCTCAAATGAGTGAAGGGCTAAATCTTCTTCCCGAAATCGAAGTTATTCCACACTATGACAAATTCTTAGGATGGTTGCCAGATCGAGTTGCTGCAGCCATTGTGCGAAAAGACGCGGATACCGCCCTATTAGGAATCGATGAAAATACCGCTTTAGTTTTAACGGATAAATGGCGCAAGTATGGCCCGGGGACCGTGCATGTATTACGTGGTGAATTTGAGATAAGTGATGAGCCATTTCCCATTAACTAGCGCTCATGTACTATTCGCAAATGAAGTCACTTAGCGAAAAAGGTTTAGAGGTTTGGTTTCTAACAGGTAGCCAACCGCTTTATGGCGCAGACATATTGGGCCAAGTTGCAGATCAATCCAAGCAAGTTGTTGCAACGTTAAATGCGGCAAGTGAACTTCCGATTAAGGCCACTTGGAAACCAGTATTAACAACGCCCGAAGATATTAAGGCGCTCTGCCTTGAAGCATCTGCTAATCCAAATTGCATCGGTGTAATAACTTGGATGCATACATTTTCGCCAGCCAAGATGTGGATCGGTGGACTAAATGCGCTCCAGGTACCGATCTTGCATTTAAATACCCAAGCAAATTCTGAACTTCCATGGGAAAGCATCGACATGGATTTCATGAACCTAAATCAAGCAGCGCATGGCGATCGCGAACATGGACATGTGCAGGCTCGTTTGCACCTGCCTCGCAAAGTTGTTGCTGGTCATGTGTCAGATAAGAAAGTTTCCACCCGCATTGGGCACTGGATGCGCGCAGCAATTGGTTGGAATACCGCCCAGAATTTAAAGCTGGCCCGCTTCGGTGACAATATGCGTTTTGTCGCAGTAACTGATGGCGATAAGACAAGTGCGCAGATCACGCTAGGCATGTCTATCGAGGCCTACGGCGTAAACGCATTGGTAGATGCTGTCGCCGCCGTTGATTCTGCTGCTATAGATAAGTTAGTTGCCGAATATGAACAGATCTTTGAAGTCTCTGCCGAACTTAAAAAAGGTGGAGCCCGCCATGATTCATTGCGTTATCAAGCATCCCTTGAAATCGCACTCGAACAATTCTTGACTGCTGGAAATTTCACAGCGTTTACAACTAACTTCGAAGATTTAGGTGCGCTAAAGCAACTCCCAGGTTTGGCTGTACAACGCATGATGTCTAAAGGTTATGGCTTTGGCGGAGAAGGTGACTGGAAAACTTCAGCGCTTTTGCGCATTATCAAGAGCATGACTGAAGGCTTGCCGGGTGGAACTTCCTTTATGGAGGATTACACCTATCACTTTGGTCCAGGTGAACCTAAAGTTCTGGGCGCGCATATGCTCGAAGTCTGTCCCACAATTACAAACCAGAAACCTAAGTGTGAGATTCATCCACTTGGTATTGGTGGCAAAGATGATCCAGTCCGTTTGGTATTTAACGCAACACCTGCGCAAGGTCGCGTGGTTGGCCTGATGGATCTCGGTGATCGCTTTCGAATTGTTTCTAACGACATCGAAGTTGTTAAGCCAGATAAAGAACTTAAAAAACTACCTGTTGCATGCGCGGTCTGGAAGCCAGCCCCATCACTTGCCACATCGGCTGAATCTTGGATCTATGCGGGCGGATCTCACCACACGGTCTTAAGTACCGCCCTTGATATTGAGGCCCTAAATGACTTTGCCAATATCGCCCAAGTCGAACATTTGCGGATTTCTGCCGCGACCACCAGCGAGGAATTCCATAAGGAAATCAAGTGGAATGGCGCCTTCTACAAACTCTCATCCCTGACCTGAGGTTGCGCCCTTAGCCGGGCTAATTTGTAACCGAATCGTTATAGGCAAAAGGCCTATCTGAGTTGACTCGCAACATGCCCCAAAGAAGGATGGCTATATGTAAATTCCTGGTCCCCAAAAATCCAGGGCAATACATACATCGAAGTTCGAAATCCCTCGACGTTAAGAAAGGTAATACATGTTTAATAAGTCAAAAGTTGCAGCAGTATTTGCTGCACTAGCACTTGTTGTTACGACAGCTCCAGCGTCATCAGCAGCAGCAGATGATATGGAAATCTTCACATGGTGGGCATCAGGCGGCGAAGCTGCAGGCCTTGCTGGAATGACAACTGAGTTCACACGCGTAAACCCAAAGCTTAAGTTCGTAAACGCAACAGTTGCAGGTGCAGCTGGCGTTAACGCAAAGGGTGTTCTTGTTTCACGTATGCAAGCAGGAAATCCACCTGACACATTCCAGGCACATGCTGGTGCAGAACTTTCATCATATGTAAAGGCAAAGCAGATCGAAGATCTAACTTTTCTTTACAAGTCTGAAGGTTGGGACAAGAGCTTCCCTAAGGATCTAATCAAGACCCTTACAACAAAAGGAAAGATCTACTCAGTTCCAGTAAACATTCACCGTGCCAACGTTCTATGGTGGAACCCAGCAGCTGCAAAGAAGGCTGGAATCACTAAGGCACCAGATTCACTTGATGCGTTGCTAGTTGATTTGGCAAAGTTCAAGAAGTCAGGAATTGATGGAATAGCACTTGCCGGTAACGGTGACTGGGCTATGGCTCACCTTTTCGACTACGTACTTCTTGCTTCAATGGGACCAGATAAGTTCAATGGTCTTTGGACCGGTAAGACTCTTTGGAACTCAAAGGAAGTTACAACAGCAATTTCTTACTTCTCAAAGATTCTTGCTTACGGAAACTCAAGCAAGTCACTTGACTGGCCAGATGCAGGCAAGCTTGTAACAACAGGTAAGGCCGGCTTCTTCATCATGGGCGACTGGGCATCATCACAGTGGCAGTCAGAAGGCCTAAAGCTAGGTACTGACTACACATGGGCTCCAGGTCCAGGAACTAATGGCGTTTACCAATGGCTATCAGATTCATTCACATTGCCTGTTGGCGCACCAAACCGCGCTGCTGGTATCGCTTGGTTGAAGGTCTGTGGATCTTTGGCTGGACAAGATGCGTTTAACCCTAAGAAGGGTTCAATCGCAGCTCGTACAGATTCAAATCCTGCCCTCTACGACGATTACCTAAAGGCTGCAATGAAGTCATGGAAGGTTGACCGCCTAGTCGGTTCAACAGTTCACGGCGTGAACTGGGGCAACGCGGGAATGGCTGCTTATAACTCAGCAGTTGGCCGCTTCTACACAGGTGGAGCAAAGGATTCTAAGGGATTCGTAAAAGCTCTAACTGCTGCAGCAAAGGCAGACCGTAACGGTTAATTTATTAACTGTTTAAAAGTGTAAGTTGGTCTAAGTTCTGGTGGGACGGTATCGTTCCGCCAGAACTTAGACTTTTACAAAGAGTTTTTTAATTTTGAAATTAAATTTTGAGAGGCGTTAATACGTGAGCGTAAAGAAAAATCGAGTCCATAGCCCTTGGGGCGGATTCTTTTTCGTACTCCCATCCATTCTTGCAATGGCGGTATTTGTATACGGAATGATTGGCTACACCTTTCGTGAGTCTCTAACTAACCGAACCAATGCCTGGGAAACCGAAATTAAATTTGTTGGTCTAACTAATTACCGAGATTTGCTGGTAGATCCTGAGTTCACTCACGCACTATCTAACCTTTTGAAATTCACAATAGTATTTATGATCGGGTGCTTGCTCTCTGGTTTGATCATGTCGCTGCTCCTTGAAAAGGGCATAAAAGGCGAAGGTTTCTTCCGCTCCACATATCTCTATCCAATGGCAATCTCATTCATCGCAATGGGTACTTCTTGGCGTTGGTTGATGGACTCGGCGCGAGATGCTGATGCGACTGGTCTTAACTATCTCTTGCAAAAAATTGGACTCGGCTTCCTGCAGAGTGATTGGTACACATCTGAAGCAGGGTCGATGTATGCGATGTCGCTACCTGCGATATGGCAGATGGCCGGATACGTCATGGCCCTTTTCTTGGCTGGATTCCGCGGCATCCCCGATGATCTTCGCGAAGCAGCCCGTGTTGACGGCGCATCTGAATTTAAGATCTATCGCCACATCTTGTTCCCACAACTATCTCCAACATTCTTAACAGTCTTAATCATTTTGGGCCATATCTCGATGAAGGTCTTTGACTTAATCTTTGGTATTGCCACAAAGAGCTATGTAACCAAGGTTCTAGCCATCTATATGTGGCAAGTTATCTTTGATTTCCAGAACTATGCTGCCGGTGCAGCAATTGCGATCGTCATTTTGTTGATGATTGCGGTCGCTGTGATCCCATATCTACTTTATGTAAACAAGACTGAGGAGGCGAACAAATGAGTTCAGATCTCGCATCCCGCGTTGAACGCAAGGTAGATGTACACAACAAGAAGAAGCTCGATGGAGTGGGCCAGTTCTGGCTCGTGTTTCGCTACTTCGCTTTAACTATTCTCTTTGTAATTGCCGCACTACCTATCTACATCATGGTGATTAACTCTGTTAAGGGAATAACTGGAGTTACTCAATCTGCGGCATTTATTCCACCAACAAAACTCGACTTCAGTGCGTGGGGTCCAACTTGGGATCAATTAAAAGTTCCAATGGGACGCACCCTTTTCTTCGTTCTTCAGTCCTCAATAATCTCAGCCGTCATTGGCGCAATCAATGGATTCGTCTTTGCCAAGTGGCGCTTTAGAGGATCAACTGCAATCTTCACAACATTCTTATTCGGAATGTTTATTCCATACCAAGCGATCATGATCCCGCTAACTATGTTTAATCAGTGGGCTGGTATCGGCGGTTCAATTTACGTTCTGGTCTTTGCGCACGTTATTTACGGTATTCCGATCTGTACTTTGATCTTCCGTAATTACTACGCCGCTATACCAAATGAGTTAATTGAAGCAGCCCGTGTAGATGGCGCCGGAATGGTCCGTATTTTCCGCACTATCTTCCTGCCACTTTCTATTCCTGGTTTCGTGGTTGTCCTTATCTGGCAGTTCACATCTGCTTGGAATGACTTCCTCTTTGCGATCTTCTTAACTGGTGGATCACCAGATTTGGCAGTGGCTACAACTGCTCTTAACTTCATTACTGGCTCTGGCAACCAGGTTTACTACGGAAATAACATGACCGCATCGCTGATCGTTTCGATCCCAACGCTGCTCGTCTACCTATTCCTAGGTCGTTACTTCCTTCGTGGCCTTTTGTCAGGCTCACTCAAAGGCTAGATTCAAGAGTTAAGTACCATTACCCCATGCTTGATCAAGGTTCGGTTATTCCTTACCTTAGACAGCGCGGACTATTAACAGGCGATGCCACCGTGGAAACACTCACTGGTGGCGTTTCTTGTGTTGTCTTGGCAGTTTCTAACTCCAAAATTGATCTTGTAGTTAAACAAGCTCTGCCTGAGTTAAAGACAAAAGCGAAATGGGTGGCAGATCAGCGGCGCGCAATTGTTGAAGCAAATGCGATGCAGGTTTATCACGCAATTACTCCCGATAGCGTCCCAGAGTTAATTGATTGTGATGCTGATGAATTTACATTAACCATGTCGCACCTTCCACGAAGTTGCACAAACTGGAAGACAGATATGTTGGAGGGGCGCATTCACCCCGAGATGGGTAGAGAACTCGGTTTAATTCTGGCCAAATGGCATAACGCCGCGGCTTTATCTGTAGAAATAAAAGCGGAATTTATGGAGGATTCCCTCTTTGAGCAGTTACGTGTTGCGCCTTTCTATCGCGCAGTCGCCGCCGTCAACCCGCAACTTAACCAAGTAATAAATGCGTTGATTACCGAAATCACTAAAGTAAAAATCACATTGGTACATGGAGATTTCTCTCCAAAGAACATAATGGCTACAACAGATAATCGCCCAATCGTTCTAGATTTCGAAGTCGCCCACACCGGCAATCCCGTCTTTGATTTGGCATTCTTGCTGGCGCATTTGTTTTGCAAAATTATTCGCACTCAAAATATTTCAGAGAAAGCGTTGTTATTGGCAACTGCTAGCCAATTTCTTAGCGCTTATAAAGCAAATACTCAGTTACCGGTTGCCGAAAGCTTGCCTCGACATATTGCCCTGATTGCGCTGGCTCGCGTAGAAGGTGTATCGCCGGTGAATTATCTAGATCAGCCGGCGCAGCAACGCTTAATAGCAATTACAAAGGCTGCGCTGTTAGATTCAGGCATGAGCTTTGAGATGCTATTTGAAAGCGCCAACCGATGAACATTAAGAAAGTATTGGCCTACCAAGTCCTTGATTCACGTGGCAGGCCAACTGTTGCAGTAACTCTGACGTTAAGTGATGGCTCCATGCACACAGCGCGCGTGCCATCAGGTGCTTCAACTGGCGCTCATGAAGCGCACGAACTTCGCGATGCTGGCAGCGGGAAGGCCGAGAATTTCTATGGCGGTAAATCTGTTTTTTCGGCAGTTGCCAATGTAAATGAAGTAATTGCCCCAAAGCTAATCGGCCATAGTTTAAATCCAGCAGCAATCGATGGACTTCTGGTTGAAGTTGATCCAACACCTGGTCACCAGAGGATCGGCGCCAATGCCACCCTGGCAACATCGCTCGCGGTTGCAAAAGCTTCGGCTCATGCATCTGGAAAATCTCTAGCGCGCTTTTATCAACCAAGCGGAGCACTGCTCATTCCAATGCCAATGGTAAATATTTTATCTGGGGGAGCCCACGCCAATCGCAGTTTAGATATCCAAGATGTTTTAGTTATTCCACATGCCGCGCAAAGCTTTACAGAGGCACTTTCTTGGATAGTGGCGATTCGCGAACGCGCTGCAAGTGATGGCAAATCACACGGAGTTACTCACTTGGTGGCAGATGAAGGTGGGTTAGGACTTTCATTTGCCTCAACCGATGATGCATGTGAATTTGTTTTAGCGCAGATTGAACTACTTGGCTTATCTGGAAAAGTTTCACTTGCCCTAGATATCGCCTCCACCCAATTCTTTGCTGATAACAAATACTCATTGACTACTTCGGGAAAAACCTTCTCTTCCGATGAATTCGTGGGCCAGATGCTTGATTTGGTAAATACCTACCCAATTCCCTCAATCGAAGATCCTTTTGCTGAGGATGACTGGGCAGCTTGGTCTGCATTCACCGCACAAGCACCCGCTGATTTACAGATCTTGGGTGATGATTTATTCACAACGAATCTTCATCGCCTAGAACGCGGCATCGCTGAAAAGAGCGCAACGGCCATACTTATTAAGGCCAATCAAAATGGTTTAGTTACATCCACTCATCGCGTCTCAGATCATGCGCATGCCAATCACTTTGCAACCGTTGTCTCAGCCCGCAGTGGTGAAACTGAAGATTCTTGGCTAGCTGACCTGGCAATTGGCTGGCGCGCAGGTCAAATTAAAGTTGGTTCAACACATGGTTCAGAGCGCACTGCAAAGTGGAATCGCTTACTGGAAATTGAAGCGCTGGATGAGACTGAATTTTCGCAGCCCTTCGCATGAATTGATAGAAATAAATAAGCCCCGCCGCTTTCGCTACGGGGCTTATTTATTAATTAAATTACTTAATGCGCTCTCCGGTTGAAGAGTTAAATAAGTGAACTGACGCCGCTGGTGCAGAGACGGTAACTGTCTCTCCTGGCTTTGGTGGGTTCTTTGGATCCCAGCGAACGATTACTTGTGCACCTTCATCGCCAGCGTTAACAAACTTCAGAGCTGAATCTGCAGGCTTGCCGTATACGAAAGCATCTGAGCCAAGTTCTTCAACTACTTCAACAATAACTTTGAAGCCAGTTGCTGCAGGTGAGAAACTCTCTGGTCGGATACCGACCGTTACTGATGAGCCAGCTGAAGCTGGAACATCAATTGCGAGATCTCCGAGCTTCGCCTTTCCTCCGCTAACTGGGGAAGAAAGTAGGTTCATGGCTGGAGAGCCAATAAAGCCGGCAACGAAAGCGTTTGCTGGATTATCGTAAAGGTTGCGTGGTGAATCTACTTGCTGCAAGAGACCATCTTTTAGAACCGCAACGCGATCACCCATTGTCATCGCTTCAACTTGATCGTGAGTTACATAAACAGTTGTGATTCCAAGGCGGCGTTGTAGCGCTGCGATTTGGGTACGAGTTGCAACACGCAACTTCGCATCAAGGTTAGAAAGTGGTTCATCCATAAGGAATACCTGTGGTTCGCGAACAATTGCGCGACCCATAGCAACGCGCTGACGTTGTCCACCGGAAAGAGCTTTTGGCTTACGTTCTAGGTAAGGCTCAAGGTCAAGTAACTTTGCAGCTTCGCTAACGCGCTTTTCGCGTTCAACTTTTGAAACTCCAGCGATCTTAAGTGCAAATCCCATGTTCTCTGCAACAGTCATATGTGGGTAAAGCGCGTATGACTGGAAAACCATTGCGATATCGCGATCTTTTGGAGCAACATTTGTTACATCACGATCACCAATAAGAATTCGACCTTCGTCGATTTCTTCAAGGCCGGCCAACATACGAAGTGATGTTGACTTACCGCAACCTGATGGTCCGACGAGTACAAGAAATTCGCCGTCTTTAACGGTTAGGTTTAACTTGTCGACGGCAGGTTTGGTTGTGCCTGGGTAGATGCGTGTAGCGTTTTCGAATAAA
>CANLHI010000013.1 GCA_947490845.1 Actinomycetota bacterium
ACATCTCTAGGCGCAGCATCTGGTGCCGTTGCAGGATTAGTTGCAATTACTCCAGCATGTGCCTTCGTTGCTCCATGGGCTGCGGTTGTAATTGGGCTTGTGGCTGGTGGGCTTTGCGCACTCGCTGTCAGTATCAAATACGCACTTGGCTTTGATGATTCACTTGATGTGGTTGCCGTTCACTTAGTTGGTGGAATTTGGGGATCACTTTCAATCGGACTATTTGGAACAAGTGCTGTTAACAGCATTGGTCTTGATGGCATGTTCTACGGTGGTGGAACGACGCTTCTTCTAAAGCAGGCACTTGGCGTTGGAATGGTTCTTGCATATTCGTTCCTTGCCACATTGATCATCGGTTTCATTATCGAAAAGACAATTGGTTTCCGAGTAAAGAAAGATGCCGAAGTTGAAGGCGTTGATCTCAGCGAACATGCTGAAACTGCTTATGAAATGACAAGCTCATCACGTGGAGGTTCATTGCTATGAAGTTAATTACAGCCATATTGAAGCCATTCAAGTTAGATGAAGTCAAAGATGCACTGCAAGCAGCAGGAGTTACCGGTATGACAGTTTCTGAGGCTAGTGGCTTCGGACGTCAACGCGGACACACTGAGGTTTACCGTGGAGCGGAATACACCGTGGATCTAGTACCGAAAGTCCGTCTCGAGGTATTGGTCGATGATAAAGATTCTGCAGCCATCGTCGATGTGATCGTTAAGGCCGCATCTACGGGCTCAATCGGAGATGGAAAAGTTTGGACAACGCCAGTTGATTCAATCGTCCGAGTCCGAACCGGTGAACGCGGAACTGATGCGATCTAACCTCCAGATCGTTACGTTCTAATTCACCAGAAGTAAATAAGTAAGATAGCTGCATGGGTACACGTGAGCGGCGAGAACGATCGAACGAGAGCGATCGTCTTTTAAGTTCACTCTTCACTGGTGTAGCAGGGGTAGCACTCGCCGCGATCGGTGGTTATGGCCGCGGCGAGCTATCTCCTGGTTCTGATTTAGATATTCTTTTTTTGCACAATGGACGCGCTGATGAGAAATCTCTCTCTGACTTAGTAAATAAAGTGCTCTACCCGCTATGGGATAAATCATTTAAGGTCGATCATGCCGTACGTACTCGTACTGAAACTAAAGATGCTGCATCAGATGACCTCAAAGTTGCCCTTGGTTTATTAGATATACGATTGATTTGCGGCGATGCTGATTTAGTTGCAGCAGTCCAGCATGATGCTATTTATGAGTGGCGAAACCGTTCGCGTGATCGTCTGGCAGAGTTGCACAAGTCATTAAAAGATCGCCATGAACGCGCTGGCGAATTAGCATATTTACTCGAACCGGATTTAAAGGAAGCGCGTGGCGGGTTGCGCGATATCACTGCCCTTCGTGCAGTTGCGCTAAGTGGTGCCGTGACTGTTTCTCTTGAACATATCAGCAGTGCGGAATCAATTCTGATGAACGTTCGCGAAGCGCTACATATCGTTACCGGCCGTGATAAAGACCGTCTGCTTTTCCAAGAGCAAGACAAGGTTGCCGAACTTCTAAATTACACAGATGCAGATGCACTGATGGGAGCAGTCTCACAAGCAGCACGTTCAGTCGATTATCTTTTAGAATCAACTTGGTATCGCCTTGATCATCGAGGCAAAGAAGGACTTGGAAGATTCCTAAAGAAACCTCGCGCAAGGCAAGTTTCACCTGGAATATTCATTGCTCATCAGGAAGTTTCTATAAGCGAAAATTTTGATTTGCACTCAGATCCTGCAGTAGGAATACGCGCTGCAGCAACGGCAGCACAAGCAGGGTTGCCCGTTTCGCCGAGCACGATGCAACGTTTGATGCGCTCTTATCTAGAGGGCGTTGGTGTATTACCAAACCCTTGGCCGCGAACAGCACGTGAAAATCTGATCACCTTAATAGGTGCGGGTTTCCCGATGGTTCGAATCTGGGAGGGTTTAGATCAAGAAGAAATTCTCTTTCATTGGCTACCGGAATGGCGGTCAGTGCGATCATTGCCGCAACGCAACGTGCTTCATCGCCATACTGTGGATAGACATATGGTGGAAACTGCAGTTTTTGCTGCAGCACTTACCCGAAGCGTTCATAGGCCAGATTTATTACTCTTTGCCGCACTCTTTCACGATCTGGGAAAGGGGACGCAGGAAGATCACAGCGAACGCGGAGAGAGACTGATTGAACCGCTTGCTAGACGAATTGGATTCTCTGAGTCAGATATTGCAACACTAAAGTTATTAGTCAAGCACCATCTTTTGCTCAGTGCTACCGCCACCAGACGTGACTTAGATGATCCAGCAACAATTGCATCTGTAATTGCAGTGATTCCGGATCTGCAGACTCTTGAACTTCTTCACGCGCTCAGTATTGCCGATGGTCAGGCTACAGGACATGCGGCTTGGAGTAATTGGAAGGAGAATTTGCTAAGTGATTTAGTCGCTCGTGTAACCAGTGCTCTTACAGACAATACGGTTGCGACACAACCAGAGTTCACAGATGAACAACGTGCTTTAGCTCGCACCGGCAAACTACGGGTTCGCATCGAAGAGCGCAGTCCAGATTTTGCAGTGGAAATAATTGCCCCAGATAAGCCTGGATTGCTATCAATTGTTGCCGGAGTTTTAAATCTAGCCCGATTTGACGTGCGTTCTGCCCGTACTCAAACATTTGAAGATAGTGCGATTATGAAGTGGATTGTGACCCCAAATCAATACGCACCAACAGTTGATAGCGATGCGATATATAAAATGATCTCAGATGCCCTCTCAGATGCCACTGAATTGACCGAGAGAATCGAAAAGAGAATTGCTGATTACGCATCCCTGCCTTCCATTCCAGTGCCATCGCCAATCGTTGAAACATTCCTAGATGCGGCCACAGATGCCACCATCATTGAAGTGCGCAGCCATGATCGTCCCGCGCTTCTCTTTGGTATTGGTGATGTGATTACCAAATGTCAGATTGATATCCGTTCGGCTATTGTCACAACACTTGGCGCCGAAGCAATTGACACTTTGTATGTAACTGAAATTGGGGGAGGCCCACTTTCGGCTCAAAGGGCGCAAGAGGTCGCACAAAGACTATCTGCGGCTCTGGCGTAGTATGAGCGCCTATGTTTGATTCGCTATCGTCCAAGCTAACTGGAGCATTTTCAACCTTGCGCTCTCGCGGCAAGATAACTTCTTCAGATATTGATGCAACGTGCTCTGATATTAGGGCAGCACTTCTTGAATCAGATGTTGCTCTAACGGTCATCGAACCATTTATCGAGACTATTCGAGAAAAGTCTTTAGCGGCGCTGCCAACTTTGCAATCAGGCACCAATCAAGCGCAGGCTATCTTCGAAATTGTTAGCGCCGAGTTAGTTGAGATTCTCGGGGGAGCCGCGCGCCGAGTGCGTTTTGCAAAGAATCCTCCAACTGTAATTATGTTGGCAGGTCTGCAGGGTGCGGGTAAAACAACGCTTGCCGGCAAGTTAGCAAAGTTTTACGCGGATCAGGGAAACACTCCACTTTTGGTTGCATCCGATCTACAACGCCCGAATGCTGTTAATCAATTACAAATAGTTGGTGAAAGCGTTGGCGTTCCTGTCTTTGCACCAGAACCAGGCAATGGCGTCGGCAATCCAGTAAAGGTTGCCGAACAATCTTTGGCCTATGCCAAATCAAAACTTTATAACATGGTCATTGTCGATACAGCCGGTCGATTGGGTGTCGATGCCGAATTGATGCAACAAGCAATCGATATCCGAAATGCCGTAAAGCCGGATGAAATCCTCTTTGTCGTAGATGCGATGATGGGACAAGATGCAGTTCGAACCGCAAAGGCATTTG
Source organism: Actinomycetota bacterium (assembly GCA_947490845.1). Lineage (GTDB taxonomy): Bacteria > Actinomycetota > Actinomycetes > Nanopelagicales > Nanopelagicaceae > Planktophila. The sequence goes on from CANLHI010000013.1 coordinate 3,857, forward strand.
AAGATGGTGTGGGCTTTGATGGCGTTGTGCTCACCAAGTTAGACGGTGATGCTAGAGGCGGGGCAGCGCTTTCGATCGCTAAATTAACTGGCAAGCCAATTATGTTCTCATCCACCGGTGAGAAACTTACCGATTTTGATATTTTCTACCCAGATCGAATGGCATCTCGAATTCTAGGAATGGGCGATGTCGCAACTCTTGCTGAACAGGCGAAGAAGGCCTTTGATGGTGATGCAACAGCAAAGCTAGAAGAGAAGTTCGCGCGTGGAGATGATTTCACTCTCTCTGACTTTCTAGAACAGTTAGAAGCGATGTCAAAGATGGGATCGATGTCCAAGCTCTTAGGGATGTTGCCTGGAGCAGGTGCGATGAAAAAGCAGATCGAAAACTTTGATGAATCCGAAATTATTCGCACTAAATCTATTGTGCAATCAATGACGCCACTTGAACGTGAAGATCCAAAGGTTTTAAATGGTTCAAGGCGTGCGCGCATTGCACTCGGCGCCGGTCGCAAGGTTCAAGATGTAAATTCATTGGTTGATAAATTCACGGCCGCTCAAAAGATGATGCGCCAAATGCGTAAAGGCGGTGGCATGCCACCAGCCATGGCGCAGAGCATGGGTATGCCTGCAGGGATGGGCGCCGGAATCGGTGGGCATCAACACGGTGCTCAAAAAGGCCAACAGCCGGCGAAGAAGAAGTCCAAATCTGGCAACCCTGCTAAACGTGCTGCGCAGGAGCAGGGATAGCGCCCGGATTTCGCATCTACAGGCGTTAATGGCAAGATTAGCCTCCTGTTGAGGGGCCCTCTACCCCCACAACATCCATATCCAAAGCTGGTCCTTGTAAGTGCGCACCCCGCTGCACTCATCGAGAATCGACACACTTTTTAGGAGCAATACTTCTTTGTCTACAAAAATTCGCTTAATGCGCATGGGAAAGATCCGCACACCATTTTTCCGCATCGTCGTAACAGATTCACGTAAAGCACGTAATGGACTATCAATTGAAGAAATTGGTCGTTACGTTCCAGGTCAAGAGCCTTCAATCATGGAAGTTAACTCAGACCGCGCACAGTATTGGCTCGGAGTCGGTGCACAACCAACAGCTGCCGTAGAGGCGATCTTTAAGGTCACTGGCGACTGGCAAAAATTTAAGGGTCTTCCTGGAACTGAAGGGACACTTCGATTTGCAACTCCAAAGCCTGCAAAGAGCATCGCATACGAAGCAGCTGTCAAGGCCGCTAACGATGAGCCAAAAGAAGGCGCAACAACCATGAAGAAGAAGGCGCAAGAGAAGTTAGCTGCCAAAGCTAACCCTGCTCCGGTTGTTGAAGACGTTGTTTTTGAAGCACCCGTTGAAGCAGTAGTCGAAACTCCAGCAGAAGCGGTAGTTGAAGCACCAGTTGCTGAAGCGACTCCAGAAGCAGTTTCTGAAGAAGCACCAGCAACAGAAGCGGCTGCTGAATAACAATGATGGACGAAGCTCTCGAGCACCTCGTTAAAGGAATCGTTGATAATCCTGAAGATGTCATCGTTAAGGAAAAGACTCACCGTCGTGGCACAACTCTAGAAGTTCGTGTTAATCCTGAAGATATCGGCAAGGTAATTGGACGCAATGGTCGTACTGCAAAGGCGCTTCGCACAGTCGTTAGCGCTATTGCGGGTCGCACAGTTCGCGTCGATCTCATCGATACCGACGAGGCTCGTTAACTCTCTTGTCAGGTATGCGCCTAAATGTAGGTCGCATTGGTCGCGCACACGGAATTCTGGGTGAAGCAACCATTGAAGTCCGCACCGACTTAGCAGAAGAACGTTTTGCAATTGGTGCCAAAGTCCAGACCGATAGCCATGGTGATTTAACTGTGGCTTCTGCGCGTGTCCATAACGGGATTTTGCTGCTGGGTTTTGATGGAATCTCAGATCGAAATGCGATTGAAAAATTCCGTGATGTTCTACTCTATTCCGAAGTTGATATTGACGAGCCGGGATTAGATGAAGATGACTATCACGTACTGCAATTAGTTGGATGCCAGGCATATTTAGTTGATGGGGATTTGTTGGGTGAAGTAAGTGATGTGCTTAACCTGCCCGGCCAAGATGTTCTTTCAATCAAGACTGATTCTGGAGAAATCCTGATTCCTTTTGTGCGCCAACTTGTTCCGGTAGTTGATATTAAAGCAAAGCGAATGACGGTAATCCCGCCTGAATTTTATGAAAGCCAGGTAGCCGAATGAAGATTGATGCCGTCACAATTTTTCCTGAATATTTTGCGCCAGCGCAGCTTTCACTTCTTGGCAAAGCACAAAATAAGGGTTTGGTCGATATACAAGTTCATGATCTGCGCACCTTTACAAGCGATAACCACAACACGGTAGATGACACCCCATATGGCGGCGGTGCGGGAATGGTTATGCTTGCCGAAATTTGGGGCAAGGCCCTTGATCCATTGATGGTTGAAGATACAGATTTAATTGTCTTAACCCCTGCCGGAAAGAGATTTAGCCAAGTGATGGCGGCAGAATTTGCTACAAAATCTCACTTAATTTTTGCCTGCGGCCGGTATGAAGGAATTGATGATCGAGTTCGTCAACATTATTCATCGCCTGAATACCTTTCAAAAAATATTCGCGTTCACGAAGTCTCCGTTGGCGATTATGTCCTTGGTGGGGGAGAAGTTGCATCCCTTGTCATGATTGAAGCGATTACACGGCTGATCCCAGGAGTTCTTGGTAATCCTGATTCGCTAACGGAGGAATCACATAATCTCGATGGATATCTTGAGTATCCAAATTTTTCAAAGCCACAAGAATGGCGCGGTATACCAGTACCTGAGATCTTATTAAGTGGAAATCATGCAGAAATAGCAAAGTGGCGAGCATTACAGGCCACTGAACGGGCCAAAAAGAATTTCTAACTAGTCAGTAACCGCACTTTTCGCGTAGCGTTGTCCTATGAGCGAAGAGTCAACAAAAATCCAGGCACGTTTGATTCGCGATCTGGAACCTGTTGTCGCCGTTGAACTCGAACGCCACCTTTCAGTTCAGAAGAACTGGTACCCGCACGAGTATGTCCCATGGTCAGAAGGTCGCGACTATGCCGGACCTCTAAACGGAGATGCCTGGGAAGCAAAAGATTCTCGGCTAACTCCGGTTGCGCAAGATTCACTAATTTTAAATTTACTTACTGAAGATAACCTACCTAGTTATCACACAGAGATTGCTATCTCCATGGGACGCGATGGTGCTTGGGGAAATTGGATTGAACGTTGGACCGCTGAAGAAGCGCGCCACGCAATCGTGATCCGTGACTATTTAATGGCAACACGTGGTGTGGATCCGTATCAACTTGAAGATCTGCGGATGGCGCACATGTCACTGGGCTACCAGACTCCCTATGAGAACGATATGTTGCACACGATTGCCTACGTTTCATTCCAAGAGCTCGCAACGCGTATTTCACATCGCAACACAGGCAAACTTTCAGATGACCCGATTGCAGAATCCATGATGCAGCGCGTGGCACTCGATGAGAATCTCCACATGCTTTTCTATCGCAACACACTCTCTGCCGCACTTGATATGGAACCTAACGCTGCCATGCGCGCCATTAGTGATGTTGTACGAAACTTCGATATGCCTGGAGCGAATATGCCGGGCTTTGGCCGCAAGGCAGTTCAGATTGCGCTCGCGGGCATTTATGACTTGCAATTACATATTGATGAAGTTGTTGCCCCAGTGTTGCGCGCCTGGAATGTATTTGAACGTAATGATCTTTCGGGAGATGGCTTGGTCGCTCGCGAAGAGCTGGTCGCGTTCATGGAAAACGCTGGCAAGGAAGCGGCGACTTTTAACGATAAGCGCGAAGTTCATTTTGAACGCTTAATCGCACGTGGTCAAAATCCAATTCGCATCCAAAAGTAGCCCTTAGTAGAATTAACAAATGTCCAAGCGCGCACTATTTATTGAGCATGATCACGCATCCGAAGCGGGACCAATTTCTCAAAGATTTTCCGAGCATGGTTTTGAAATAACACGTTTTTTAATTGTTGATGAAGCAAACTATTTAACTCCAAACGTCACAGTTCAATGGCCAGATTTATTGTCATTCGATGTCTTAGTCGTTTTAGGTGCGCCTTGGGGTGCTTGGGAAGATGAGCGAATTGGCAATTGGTTAAAGCCTGAGATGGAGAAGGTATTGGCTGCGCACAACGCCGGAATGCCAATTCTTGGAATTTGTTTTGGCGGGCAACTCATGGCGCGAGTTCTTGGGGGATCAGTGGCTAGGGCGCCACAGGCCGAACTCGGTTGGTATCAAATTGAGAGTGATGATCACTCACTAATTGAAGAAGGACCCTGGTTTCAATACCACTGGGATCGTTGGCAATTACCACCTAAAGCAAAAGAAATCGCCAGAACGCAAATTGCATCGCAAGCCTTTACCCTTGGCCGCACTTTAGGGCTGCAATTTCATCCTGAGATAGATTCTCGCGTTTTAGATCTATGGCTGGCGATGGATGGTGGCTGCGTAGAAGTTGAATCAGAAGGTGTTGTAGTACAAGAACTTCGCGCTCAAACAAAGGAGATCGAACCTGATTCAAATAGGCGAGGCTTCGAGCTTGTAGATAGATTTCTATCTAAGATAGCCTGCGCAGAGATTGAAAGAGCCTAGTTACCAATTATTTTAAGCGGGAGATGCCATGCACGCTATTGAATCCTTTAACAATCACTTACCTGTAAAAGTTAAGTTCGGTGAGGGTATCTCCACCGCGCTGCCGGTCGTCGTTGATGAATTAGGCGCCAGTAAAGTTTTCTTAATGGTCGATGCCGGGATCGAAAAGTTTAATCCTGCTGCAAAGGCTCTCATTGATCGCTTGGTTTCAATTTCACATTTGACTGTAACCATCTTTGAAAAGCCTGCAGGGGAGCCAACAGTTGAGATGGTTGATGATGCAACTGCGGCTTTTAAGAGTTCGAACTCTGAGGTTGTCGTAGCCCTTGGCGGCGGATCGGTTATCGATACGGCAAAAGCGGCCCGACTATGTGCGCAACTCAATTGCACATTCCGCGAATTCCAAGCCCAGACTCCAAATTACCCAGCACCCACTGTTGCCTTAATTGCGATTCCAACTTCTGCTGGAACAGGTTCTGAAGTCTCTGGTGGTTCCGTAATTTCAGATCCAATATCTGGAATCAAAGCGGGAATCGCCAATGCCTACCTGCGTGCACAGGTAGCCCTGGTTGATCCAGTTCTTACTTACAGCATGCCTCCAACGATGACTGCAAATACCGGAATCGATGCACTTGCTCAAGCAATCGCCGGAATCATCGCCAAATGTTCAACGCCAATTGGGGATGCCATTGGTTACGAAGCAGTGCGCATGATGTCTGGCGCACTAGTTGCGGCATATAAGAATGGTGATGATAAAGCTGCACGCGCTGCGATGTCTGCGGGCAGCATGATGGCTGGCCTGACAATGAATATTTCAGATTGCACAGCAGAGCATTCACTCGGCCAGGCAATTGGTGGCCTAAAGCATGTTCCTCACGGCTTAACCATTGGGTTAGTAGTTGTTGAAACACTTACGCGTGAAGCCAAAGTTGTTCCTGAGAAGATGGAGCGAGTTGCAGATGCCATGGGTGTTGCACCTGATGGAACTCGCAACGGTTCGCGCGCAGTTGCCGCTGTGCGCAAGATACTTGCAGATCTGGATTTTCCAGTGCTTTCTAGCATCGGTGTCACCGCAGGGGATATCGAACTACTTTCCGATAACGCTTTAGCCGATTATTTCATCACGCAATCACCACGTCCTTGGACAAAGCCAGAAGTGGTTGAGGCCTTTACAGCGGCGCTAAATCTAGAAAGTCGCAGCGCTTAATTTATTCAGTGGCGAAGAAAACGTTCTTCGTTTCAGTGTAAGCATCGAGTGCATCTGGGCCTAGCGCTCTGCCTAAACCAGATTGCTTAAAGCCTCCAAATGGAGTCCAGAAGCGAACTGAAGAGTGCGAATTAACTGAAAGATTTCCACTTTCAATTGCCCTAGATACGCGCATCGCACGACCCAAGTCATTTGTCCAAATCGAACCGGAAAGTCCGTAATCGGATGCGTTCGCTAACTCAATTGCTTCGGCCTCATCTTCAAATGGCAGTACTGAAACAACTGGGCCAAATATTTCTTCTTGCCAGGTTCGAGCTTTAACGCTTTTTGGTAATAAGACCGTCGGTGGCATCCAATAACCAGCACCAGACGGTGCGGTTCCTGTAAATGCGACGGTGTCATCTTTATCGTTTAAATATGATTGAACTGTCTCTAATTGCTTCTTTGAAACAAGTGGTCCCATTTGAGATGAATCAAGGTTTGGGTCTTCAACGCGGTATTCCTTAACGCCTTTTTCAAAACCTGCCATAAAGCGATCAAAGACGCTCTTTTGCACCAAGATGCGTGAGCGGGCGCAGCAATCTTGACCAGAGTTATCAAATACCGCACCAGGTGCCGCAGCAGCAGCGCGATCAATATCTGAATCGGCAAAGATAACATTTGCACTCTTGCCACCGAGTTCAAGGGTTACTCGCTTAACTTGATCAGCACATCCAGCCATAATTGATTTACCAACTGGGGTGGATCCAGTGAAAGAGATCTTGCGAACAGTTGGGTTAGTTACAAAACGAGCACCAACAACGCTGCCTTTACCAACTATGACATTTAAAACGCCTTCCGGAATTCCTGCAACGAGCGCTAATTCGGCTAGCCGAACAGCTGTCATCGGGGTTAATTCGGCAGGTTTTAACACAACAGTATTTCCTGCTGCAAGTGCTGCGGCGAAGCCCCAACTAGCAATTGGCATCGGAAAGTTCCAAGGGACAATTATTCCGACAACGCCAATAGGCTCTTTGAAAGTTATATCAACGCCGCCGGCGACAGGAATCTGCTTACCAAACAATCTTTCTGGGGCGCCAGCGTAATAATTCAAAACATTGGCGACATTGTCAGCTTCCCAAAGAGCGTTACCGCGGGTGTGGCCCGAATTTGTAATCTCAAGTTGTGCTAATTCTTCGCGGTGGGCGGTAACTATGGCTGAGAATCTGCGAAGCAAGTTGGCGCGATCGCCGGGGGAGACCTTCTTCCAAGTTAAGAAAGCCTTCGCAGCCTTTGCAATAATCTCATCAGTTTGTGCAACATCTGCTTCCTGCAGGCTTACAACTAACTTTTCGGTGGCAGGGTTGATTACATCAAATGTAGAAGACACGATTTAAAACCTTTCGAAGTTGCGGAATAGTTCCCAATCGGTAACAGCCTTGCCATATGCTGCTATCTCTACGCGGGCCATGTTTGCATAGTGCGCTTGAACTTCAGCGCCAAAGGTTTGCTTAACCCAGTCACTCTTTTCCCAGAGTTCTAGAGCCTCTGGCATTGATGCAGGAACGCGTGATGAGTCAGACTCATAAGCATTTCCAGTAAAGGCTGGCTCTAACTTCAATTTATTTTTAATGCCGTCAAGCCCTGCAGCAATGATTCCGGCAACGGCTAAGTAAGGGTTTACATCGCCGCCAGGTACACGGTTTTCAAGTCGCAAACCTGCGCCATGTCCGACCAAACGCAGTGCACAGGTGCGGTTATCGCGTCCCCAACGAATGGCAGTTGGAGCAAACGAGCCTGGAACATATCGCTTGTATGAATTGATATTTGGAGCAAAGAGGATAGAAAGTTCACGTAAATGGGCTAATTGACCGGCGATGAATTGACGGCCAATTTCGCTCATGCCGTGCTCTTTATCTGAGTCATCGACCATAACGAGCTCACCTTTTAACCCGCGGAAAGAAAGATGGATGTGGGACGAGTTGCCTTCTTTTTCATTTGGCTTTGCCATAAAAGTAAGGGCATATCCCTGTTGGTCGGCGATCTCTTTTGCACCATTTTTGTAGATGACGTGATTATCGCAATTAGATAGCGCGTCTGAATATTTAAAGGCAATTTCGTGTTGGCCAAAGTTACATTCGCCCTTTACAGATTCAACGACCATTCCCGCCGTCGTCATTCCCATACGGATATCGCGCAACAAAGGTTCAATTCGGGAACCGCCGAGGATTGAATAATCAACGTTGTATTGATTTACCGGAATTAAATCTTTATATCCCTTGTTCCAGGCTTCTTCGTATGAATCTTTATAGACCACAAATTCTAATTCGGTTCCGCACATCGGGACCATGCCCGCTTTTTCAAGTTCAGCAATTTGTTTGCGCAAAATTTGACGAGGGGATGCAACAACGTCTGTGTGATCAAGCCATGCCACATCAGCCAGAATCAAAGCGGCACCTGGTTGCCATGTAATCAGGCGAAGCGTATTTAGATCTGGGATGAGTGCGAAATCGCTGTAACCGCGTTCCCACGAAGACATTTCGTAACCTGCAACCGTATTCATATCAACGTCTACGGCCAGCAAATAGTTGCAACCCTCGGTGCCGTGCTTAACAACTTCATCAAGGAAGTATTGACCGTGAATTCTCTTGCCAGTTAACCGACCTTGCATATCCGTCATTGCTACAACGACGGTATCGATGGTTCCATCTGCGACAAGGGCTTTTAATTTTTCTAAGGTAAGCGCGCTCATGTGCGTACTATTCCAGTTACTGCGCTGTCATGCCACCATCTGCCGAAACTATCGAGCCGGTCATAAAGGAACTCTCATCTGAGGCTAAAAATAGGACGACATTGGCTATCTCGCGGCTAGTGCCGGGACGGCCAATCGGCTGGAAAGAATCGATAGTTTTATAAACATGATCGAGGCCGCCCAGCATCTTGGCATGGGCATGGTTAATTGGCGTATCAACCCAACCTGGACAAATAGCGTTGCAGCGAATTCCAGTCTTTGCATAATCCAAAGCGATGCCGCGCGTGAACATTACGATCGCACCTTTGGATGCGGAGTAAACGCTTAAGTAAGGTTCGGAGACGAGACCGTTTACGCTAGACATATTAACGATTGAACCCCGCTTGTTCTTAAGCATGTGGGGCAGCGTAGCTCTTGTTAAGTACATCGCACCTTTTACATTCACATTTAAAGTGCGATCTATGGTCTCGTTTGTGACTTCATGAAAGACGCCAGGTAAGTTAACACCTGCGTTATTGACCAAAATATCTACTGATCCATACTTTGTAGCGGTGGAATCAACAAGATCTGTGCAGGCCTGGCTATCGGAGATATCAATGGACCGGCCTTCGGCTTTGAGCCCTAAATCAATAATTTGCTTTACAGTCGCATTAACCGCATCGCCATTTATGTCTGCACAAATAACAATTGCACCTTCTTCAGCAAGGCGAATTGCACTAGCTTGACCGATTCCAGAACCAGCTCCTGTAACTATCGCAATTCTATTTTCTACGCGACCATCTTTAGACATCTCAACGCCTCATTCCAGTAGAAAGAAAACTGCCCCGTCACGCGATTAGCGCGACAGGGCAGTTTACCTATTTACTACTATTAATCATTGATAGTTTTGCGAGCGCCACGGAAAGTCTTCTTGGCGCCTGCTAGCCACCAGATGTAAGCACTACCTATGACAATCAAGAGCGCAATTGGTGCATAGTTTGCATCTTTTAGGTCAAAGTCTGGTGAGAACCAGTTAGCGGTTGGAACTACTGGAAGCACGAAGTAGATCGAAACAAGGATGATTTCGAGTACGGCAACTGGTCCCATCCACTTGTAGTGCTTGCCAAGATTCCACTGACCGACTTTAAATGAATCTCCCGCTTTAAATCGCAACCAAATAGGAATTGCGAAACCGGCAAAGAGTCCAATAACTGCAACAGATGTAACAGCGTAGAAAGCAAGCGGTGCAACACGATCTGGTACCTTAATTAAGGCCGGTAGAGTCAACACTAATGCGAAGACACCAACGAAAAGTGCTGCGTTACTTGGATTGTTGTTCTTATCTAGCTTGCGCCAGAACTTATGTCCTGGAACTGCCCCATCACGTGAGAAGGCGAAACACATACGAGATGCTGCTGTTACGCAAGACATACCGCAGAAGAATTGCCCAACCAAAGTGAGGACCATGATTAGTTTTGCCCAGAAGATAGGTAGCGAGGTTAGGAAAATGACTGGAGAGAATCCAAACCATTCATTCATCATCTCTACATTTGTTGCGGCATAAAGGAATGCGAGAAGTAGGATCCAACCAGCAACTGCTGAATAAGCTACAGCCTTCCAAAGTCCTTGGGCAGCAGCCTTTCCTGCTTGACCGGTCTCTTCAGAAACGTGCGCTGAAGCATCGAAGCCCGTGATGGTGTACTGAGTAAGCAAGAAGCCGAGTGGAAGAACGTAGAACCAGTAACCCAGTCCTTCGGTTGATCCACCGTTCATACCATTTAGGTTGATTCTCTCAGTAAACATCCATGAAACTGTCTGGTGCTCTGTTGGGATGAGTACCAAAATCAGAACGACTGCGGCGACTCCACCCACGTGCCAGTAAACATTTATGGTTTGTAGTTTGTGAATCACCTTTGCGCCGTAAATGTTGATCAAAACATGCAAAAGAATTGTGATAGCAAAGACGATGAAAATCTGGTTCAAGTCAGTTGGATACAAATTGCTGAGATCTTTTGGATCAAAACCGCTTGAGTACATGTTCATTGCGGTTACAAAGAACAACGCAAACCCATAGTCAACTGCTGCAGTTACGGCAACTAGTCCAATTAAATTGAGCCAGCCGGTCATCCATCCGTGGATAGGCTTACCCAATTTTAACGCCCAGTAATAAATACCGCCAGCAGTAGGCATAGCTGAGACAAGTTCAGCCATACATAAAGCAATAATCATGATTAGGGAGGCAACAACTGGCCAGCCGATTGAAATTGCAACCGGCCCGCCGTTAGCCCATGCTTGACCGAATGTTGTGAAACATCCTGAAAGAATCGAAATGATTGAGAATGAAATAGCGAAGTTTTGGAAACCGTTCCACTTTCGATCAAACTCTTGTTTGTAACCTAGTTCGGCAAGTTGCGCCGCGTCTGCATCATGTGTATTAACCAATTGCATTCCTCCTGTGCCGCTTTAACCTTGGAACACCGTGATCCAAGGTTGTTGGTGCTGGATCGATGAAGGCCACCGAGGTAGCCTTTGTACTTCAAGTGTGCCCCTAACGGAAGAGGTTTGTCAGAAAATGTGCCGACTTTTGGGCTACGTGTCTTTAAAACCCGAATCCTTTGTTCAGGCAGTCGGAGAAAAGTTGCCAGAATTTATCAGCCTATCCTCTGTACATTGCGATGGCTGGGGTGTAGCCACCTTCGATCACACCTCTACAGAGTCTCATCTGAAGCGCGCCCCCGAGATTGCCTCAGAAAGCCTTACCTTTCAAGAAACTATTTCTACAACCAAGACAGATGGTGCATTACTGCATCTGCGTTGGGCAACATCAGGAATTCCGGTAAGTGAAAACAATACACATCCTTTTATTAGCCATGGATTCAGCTTTACCCACAACGGTGCTATCTATCCAGCAAACGCTCTAGATTCTGCAATTGCGCAGAAGTTTAAAAGTGAGATTCAAGGCGAAACAGATAGCGAAAGATATTTCTACTTCATTCTTACTCAAATAGAGAAACATGGTTTAGTCGAAGGAGTGCTTAGCGCGGTTCGGGAGATTAAAGAAAAATTTGATTTCTCAAGCATTAACGCCATGTTGATGACTGATTCACAATTTATAACAATCTGCGAACACGATCCGAAACGTAAACCAGATTGGGCAGTAGACGGTTATTACGACCTGTATTACAAGTTCAATGATGGGGATTTAGTCGTGGCATCTAGTGGTTGGGATCAAGCAGGCTGGATAAATCTTCCAAATCATCATGTACTAGTCGTTGATCGTGCGACGCTCAATCAGCAGGTGCTAGCCCTTTAAAAGCACCGATAGTCTTAGCGCATGGCCCGCACATACACAGTCGAGACTTATGGCTGTCAGATGAACGTGCACGATTCAGAACGCATCGCAGGATTACTCGATGAGGCAGGCTATCTCCCCGTAACTCCAGGAGCGCAAGCAGATATTGTCGTCTTTAATACGTGTGCGGTTCGTGAAAATGCGGACAACAAGCTCTACGGAAATTTAAGTTTCTTGGCACCAATTAAGAAAGCCAACCCAAATATGCAGATCGCAGTTGGCGGATGTTTGGCGCAGAAAGACCAATCAATTATTTTAAAGAAAGCCCCGTATGTCGATGTGGTCTTTGGCACCCACAACGTGGGTTCTTTACCTGTCTTACTAGAGCGTGCGCGCATAGAAGAAGAGGCGCAGATTGAAATCTTAGAAGCCCTCGAGCATTTTCCATCTACGCTTCCCGCCCGCCGGCTATCACCTTTCACCTCTTGGGTTTCGGTATCCGTTGGCTGCAATAACACTTGCACTTTCTGCATAGTTCCAGCACTGCGTGGAATCGAAAAGGATCGCGCCGCTGCCGACATTTTGAAAGAGATACGAGCTTTGGTTGCGCAAGGAGTAATTGAAATTACCCTGCTTGGCCAGAATGTAAACGCTTACGGCGTCGAGTTCGGAGATAGAGGAGCGTTTGCAAACCTGTTACGCGAATGCGGTGAAATAGAAGGACTTGAAAGAGTTCGTTTCATGTCCCCACACCCACGCGATTTCACTGACGACGTAATTGAAGTGATGGCAAGTACCAAGAATGTAATGCCACACCTTCATATGCCGTTGCAATCAGGATCAGATCGCATTTTGCAGGAGATGCGCCGCTCATATAGAAGTAGTCGATATTTGGGAATTTTAGATCGGGTGCGTTCGGCGATGCCAGAGGCGATGATAACTACCGACATCATCGTGGGTTTTCCTGGTGAAAGCGAAGAAGATTTCCAAGCAACAATGGATTTAGCAACGGTTGCGCAATTTTCGGCCGCTTACACATATAAATATTCGATACGCCCCGGAACCCCAGCCGGAGTTATGCCAAATCAAGTTCCAGCAGAAATAGTTGGAGAGCGTTACACAAGGCTGCATGAACACCAGCAGGCTATTTCTCTAGGAGTTAACCAAAAATCTATTGGCACAAACCATCGCGCACTTGTCTCCGAAGTTGAAGGTCGCCGCGATGCCGCACAGTCACGTCTTACCGGCAAGACCGAAGATTTCCGCTTAGTTCACTTCGATGCAACGAGTCAGGCACGCCCCGGAGACTTTGTTGATGTGACGATCACTGATGCATCCGCTCATTACTTGATAGGAAACGAGACCGCGCATGTAAAGACGCGCGGGGGAGATGCCTTTGCGGCCAATCTGGCACAGGCAACCCCACAACCATTACTGCTTGGGATCCCTACCGTTAAATGAAGACGATTGTAATTTGTGGCGCGACTGCAACTGGAAAGAGTGATCTTGCGGTAGAACTAGCTAAAGAAATTGGCGCCGAGATAATCAACGCTGATTCCATGCAGATATATCGAGGCATGGATATTGGGACAGCAAAGCTTTCAATTGAAGAGCGCCAAGGTATTGCGCACCATTTACTAGATGTTTTAGATGTTAACCAAGATGCAACCGTTGCTTGGTATCAAGAATTGGCACGCAAGGCTGTTACTGAGATACATGGGGCAGGCAAGCACGCAATAATTGTTGGCGGCACAGGGCTATACATTAAATCAATTTTGGATGATTTGAATTTCCCTGATACTGATGCGCAAATTCGGCAGCGGCTAACTGAGGAAGCGAAGCTTTTTGGCATCGTAAGTTTATTTGAAAGGTTGTCTCAATTGGATCCAGCTGCGGCTGCGGCGATAGATGTTCAAAATGAACGCAGGGTTATCCGTGCTTTAGAAGTTATAGAAATTACGGGCAAGCCATTTACTGCAAATCTGCCGCGCGAAGATAGTTCAAGATATCCAGATGCGATGCAATTCGGACTAGTCATGGATCGAGCAGAACTGGGCGCGCGTGTTGAAACACGAATAGATCGCATGTGGGAGCAAGGATTTGTTAATGAGGTGGATTCATTAATTTCCAAGGGAATAAACGAAGCCACAACGGCTCGTCGCGCTTTGGGTTACGCCCAGATAATTGCAATGCGGGCTCGAGAAATTTCTGAGACAGCTGCGATTGAGGATACAAAGCGTGCAACTCGGCAATATGTGCGCCGGCAAGAGACTTGGTTCTCACGTGATGCTCGTATTCAATGGATTTCACCATCGCAACCGCGTCTGGAAACAGTCATGATGAAGATAAACTCGGCAGCCTCATGAGCCAATCCCTTATCGCCACATACGGTCATGGCACTGAAAATGATTTTGTTTTGGTCTTTGATCCTGCAGATGAAATTTCTATCACCACCGCCCAAACGGCTGCGATTTGTAATCGTCAGACTGGCATAGGCGCAGATGGGCTGATTCGAATAATCAAGCGTGATGAGAAATGGTTTATGGATTATCGCAACGCAGACGGTTCGATCGCAGAAATGTGTGGCAATGGAATTCGGGTAATGGCGCGATACCTAGTACAGAGAGGTCATCAAAGCGAAGGAATTTTTGCAATCAATACTCGAGATGGCATCAAGCATTTGCGAGTACCGACCACCGATGATATTTCGGTAAACATGGGCAAAGTTCTGGATGAGAATGAAGAAATTACCGCCTCCGTAGAAGGCAAGATCTGGAACGGCTACAACATAAACGTTGGCAACCCACACGCTGTGGTCCTTGTTGAAAAAATTGAAGATGTTGGTTCACTTGAAGTTGCGCCGATAGTGCGTCCAAAAGATTCTTATCCAGAAGGTGTGAATGTTGAGTTCGTAGAAATATTGCCAGGACATGAGGCAAAGATGCGCGTTCACGAACGCGGCAGCGGGGAAACCAAATCTTGCGGAACTGGAACTTGCGCAGTCGCCCTCGCCGCAACTCTGTACTCAAAAGAGCCACTTCCTTCGCGCTGGGTAATTTATCCACCAGGCGGTCGCTTAGTTGTTGACATTGATCCACATTCAAATGCGACTTTAACCGGACCAGCTTTGCTGATCTCAGATCACGACATAACGCAATACTTGCAGGATGCATGAGCGCAGACGAGCCACGTAATAACGATTTATTTGAAGAACTATTGCGTGAAAGTGCGCGTGTAGCGGCAGATTTCGATGCCGATGAGAGCGATTATGAAGTTAGTTCACAACCTGATTTAGCGGATCGTCATGCGCTCCGTCGTGTTAAGGGTTTTTCAACAGAGCTCCAAGATATTTCAGAAGCTGAATATCGTCAGTTACAACTAGAACGCGTTGTCTTGGTGGGTGTTTGGACTGAAGGTAGCGCCGAAATGGCGGAGAATTCATTAGCAGAGTTGAAAGCTTTGGCCGAGACTGCTGGCTCTGAAGTGTTGGACGCTGTAATTCAGCGACGCGATAAGCCAGATCCAGCAACTTATATAGGTTCGGGAAAAGTAGTGGAATTGCGCCAAATAGTTGCATCAACTGGCGCCGATACAGTTATTTGCGATGGCGAATTATCTCCTTCGCAATTGCGTCAACTGGAAGATAAATTAAAGGTAAAAGTTGTAGACCGCACCGCTTTGATTTTGGATATTTTTGCCCAGCACGCCAAAAGTAAAGAAGGTAAGGCGCAGGTTGAATTAGCGCAGATTGCATATTTGCTACCACGGCTTCGCGGCTGGGGAGATTCACTCTCTCGCCAAGTTGGTGGTCGTGCAGCAGGTGGTGCGGGAATAGGTGGACGCGGTCCTGGTGAGACCAAGATTGAAACCGATCGCCGCAGAATTCGCGACAAGATGGCCAAGCTACGTCGCGAGATTGCCGAGATGAAAGTCTCGCGCGATACCAAGCGACAAGAACGTAAGCGTTTTAACATTCCATCTGTTGCTATTGCGGGCTACACAAACGCCGGTAAGTCATCTCTTCTAAACAAATTAACTGGCGCTGGCGTGTTAGTTGAAAACGCACTCTTTGCAACCTTGGACCCTACGGTGCGAAAGACGCAGACTGCCGAAGGCCGGGTTTATACCCTCTCTGACACGGTGGGTTTTGTCCGTCACCTGCCACATCAACTCATTGATGCTTTCAAATCAACACTTGAAGAAGTATCTGGCTCTGATCTAATTGTTCACGTCGTTGACGGTTCCCACAGTGATCCTTTTGAGCAAATCCGCGCCGTACGCGAAGTAATCACCGAAATTGGTGGTGGAGATATTCCGGAAATTATTGCCATTAATAAGGTAGATGCGGCTGATCCTGAAGTCGTGATGGAGATTTTGCGAAAAGAAAAGAACAGTTTTGCCTTTTCGGCGCGGACTGGGTTTGGAATTGAAGGGCTAGTTCAAGCAATCGAAAAATCTTTACCGCATCCAAATATCGAAGTAACGGCAACAATTCCATATGATCGCGGAGATTTAGTTAGTGAAATTCACGAAACGGGTGAAATTCTCAGCGAAGAATATGTTGAAGACGGAACTTTGATACATGCATTTGTAGATGGCGGTCTTGCTAAGGCGATCGAGAGCGCGCTGAAATAAAGCCATGGGTGCGGAAATCACCTTAGAAAAGCGGGAATATCTGCGACACGCCGCAGGTTGTAGCAACTAATACTGGGTAAATGCGCGAGTATGCGCCCGTTCAGCCTTTCTCAATCGAGAAGTGGCTTAAGTAAGTGGAAGTGAGGTGAGAGCAGTGGCAACAGATTACGACACCCCCAGAAAAACGGATGAGGAACTCCACGAGGAGTCGCTAGAAGAGTTAAAGGCAAAGCGCGTCGATGCTCAATCCGGACAGATTGATGTCGATGAAGCAGAGGCGGCAGAAAATCTCGAACTTCCTGGCGCAGATTTATCTGGCGAGGAACTTGCAGTCCGAGTAGTTCCAAAACAAACAGATGAATTCACTTGTTCTCGTTGTTTCTTGGTGCATCACATAACTCAACTTGCAAAAGGAGAGGGATCTAAAGCAGTCTGCAAAGAGTGTGGCTGATCTACTTACTATTTTGTAAGTAACGCGGCGAGTTTCTCGCCGCGTTTGCTCGTAAGAAGCCAATAAGGTGTGGAATCGCGTGGATCATTTATTTCAATTTTAATTCCTTTAGAGGCCCAGAATTTAATCGCGAGGAACGCTGCAGGGTCGGCATCTCGCGTGCGCAACAAGCGCATCGCATTAGAATCCAAGACAGTAACTTTTCCCAAGTACTTAAGTTCTATGTGAGCCTGATCTATTCGCAATTCGTGTTGATCTACTTTAATTCTTGAGGTTAAAGATCGGGAAATGAAGGGGATTGCTAGGGTTGCAATCGCGAAAGCGACCATCGTCGCAGTGGTATCCAAGGCAGCCCAGATTGCGATTACGAGTGATAGAAACATGAAATAAATAAAGGCGAGCACCCATATAGGCGGTCGGAGCACTTCTGTGAATATCACCATCGCAGTCTAGATCAAGTAAAGTGTGCCCATGAGTCGAGTAGCAAGCACCACGCCTCCAGAAGGAGCGATCATTCCGGATCGCCATCCCAAAGCTCCTGAAATCGGAACTAAAATTCCTTCTCACTTTGGACATTGCTTTGGTTGTGGTGAATTGCATCCGACTGGTTTGCATTTAGTTGCACACGCCGGGGCTGACGCAGATTTAACGGCGGAATTCACAGTTACTGAAAATCATCAAGGCGCTCCGGGTTTGGCACATGGCGGTTTGTTATCACTCGCTTTTGATGAAGCCCTTGGAAAGTTAATGTGGTTAATTCGCGCTCCTGCAGTGACGGCTCGATTAGAAACTGATTTTCTAAAGCCAGTTCCAATGGGAACAACGATTCACATAACGGCGCGAATTACCGGCCAGGTAAATCGCAAGGTCTACACCGCTGCTGAAGGACGCCTTGGTGGCGCCGATGGTGAAATTGCAGTTAAAGCAGCAGCGCTATTTGTAGTTGTTCCGATGTCGCACTTCTTGGAAAATGCTCCAAAAGAATATTTGGAACATATTGCGAAGACTCCAGAGATCTTGGCCTTTGTGGATCCTGGATTTGAGATCAATCCATAATGGCGGTAAAAGTGCTGGTTACTCGCTTAGATCCTGACTTGCCGTTGCCAACATATGCCAAAGGCGGAGATGCCGGTGCTGATTTGGTTGCCCGAGTTGATGTAACTCTTGCTCCCGGTGAACGCGCTTTAGTACCAACTGGAATCTCAATTGCGCTACCTAATGGCTATGTTGCACTCGTCCATCCCCGATCTGGGTTAGCTGTTAAACACGGTGTAACTATGGTCAATGCCCCGGGAACAGTTGATGCAGGCTACCGCGGTGAGTTGCAAATAATTTTAATCAATCACGATCCCAAAGAGAGCGTTTCATTTAAACGCGGAGATCGCATTGCGCAATTGGTAATCCAACAAGTAGAGCGCGCAGATTTTGTTGAAGTCGAGAATTTGCCAGGATCTGGTCGCGGCACAGGTGGATTTGGATCAACTGGAAGATGATGAGCCAGATACCAAGTGCGGGTGAAGGTGCTGATAAAGATAAAGTCCTAGCGGCCTTTGGTGGTAAGAAGGGCTTAATTGATTCGGGAATCCCATCAGTAATTTTTCTAGTTGTCTTTAACGTTGCCGATGATCTGCGCCAGGCTTTAATCGCCTCCCTAATCGTCTCGGCTGGGTTAACAATTATTCGTCTTGCTAAGCGCGACACCATTCAGCACGCAATCTCGGGGCTAATCGGCTCTCTTATCTGCGCTTGGTTTGCAAATCGAACAGGTAATGCAAGTGACCTATATATTCCTAAGTTACTTACCAATCTGGGTTATGGAAGCGTTTACTTGGTTGCGAATCTGGCAGGTTGGCCAGTGTTGGGACTTCTTCTTGGCCCGATTTTGGGTGAGAACTTAAATTGGCGCAAAGATCCTGCTCGTGCGCGTGCTTACAAGCGAGCAAGTTGGCTCTGGGTCTTGATGTTCTTTACACGAATTGCTGTGCAGTACCCAATTTATAGAAGCGGCAATGTGAATTTATTGGGAACAGTAAATCTTGCAATGGGATATCCACTCTTTCTAGCAACCGCTTACGGTTCGTGGATGATTTTAAAGAGCGTGCCGACAACTAAGCCGGAAGTTCGTTAGTCAGCAATAAAGCAGGATTTGATTAAACCTTCAGCAGTTGTTGAAGCAACAAATAGAAGTTCATCACCTGCGCTAAAAACATCAGTTGCAGTCGGTGTAATTACCCGCCCATCGCGAACGATGGCTGCTAGCGAAGCATCATCTGGAAGCTCAATTTCTTCAACCGTCTTTCCGATGCAACTAGATGTGTCCGGCAGCGTTAACTCGACTAAGTTGGCTTGGCCTTTACGGAATGAGAATAAGCGAACAACGTCGCCGACGCTTACCGCTTCTTCTACGAGAGCGGAAATAATTCTTGGAGTCGATACTGCAACATCTACCCCCCATGAAGAATCAAATAGCCATTCATTCTTTGGATGGTTGATGCGCGCGACAACGCGGGGGACTCCGTATTCTGTCTTAGCAAGTAAAGATGCAACCAAATTAACTTTGTCATCACCTGTTGCGGCAACTAAAACCTGACAGTTATTTAGAACTGCCTTATCCAGCGAAGTTATCTCGCATGCATCAGCCATTAACCATTCGGCATCGGGAACAGATTCCATCTTAAGCGCCTTCGGATCGCGATCGATAAGTAGTACTTGGTGACCGTTATCTAGAAGTTCGCGCGCAATAGCGCGACCAACATTTCCGGCTCCGGCGATAGCGATTCTCATGAATGATCCTCCGGAGAGCGTGCCAAAATTGCTTCGACCTTAGCAATATCTTCATCGCGCACAGTCACGTGAATTAGATCGCCTTCCTGGAGAACTGAATGAGAATCTGGAATTAGACCTTCGCCTAATCGAGTAATAAAGGCAACCCGAGATCCAGTTGTTTCTTCTAGAACCGCAATTGGCAAACCAAACCAGTCTTTATGAGGATGCATTTCGCAGAGCTGAATCGCGCCGCTGGGATCGCGCCATTCAGAGCGTGAGCCTTCCGGAAGAAGGCGGCGCAAAATCTGATCTGTTCCCCAAATTACTGTGGCAACTGTTGGAATACCAAGGCGCTGATAAATTTCCGCGCGACCTGGATCGTAAATTCGCGCTACTACATTTGCAACACCATAAGTTTCGCGAGCGACTCGCGCTGCCAAAATATTTGAGTTATCACCATTACTTACAGCCGCAAAGGCCTCCGCAGTTTCGATGCCAGCTTCGAGCAAAGTATCGCGATCAAAGCCAACGCCTGAAATGGTGCGACCTTTAAAATCTGGACCAAGGCGACGAAAGGCCTCGCGAGATTGGTCAATAATTGCTACTGAATGTCCAGCAGCTTCAAGTTCGGTGGCTAAAGAAGAGCCAACTCGACCGCATCCCATGATCACAACGTGCACGAGGTCAACACTACCCCCTTAGGCTTGGCTTTATGACACCAAAAGAGGGTAACCAGCGAAATCCTGCAGACCGTGTTGCTCTCGCGGTTGGTGATCGTTTTGTCGCCACTGTCGAAAAAGTGGCACACGGTGGCCACTTTATTGTTCGACACCAGGGCGCGGTGATTTTTGTGCGCCACGGAATTCCTGGCGAAGAGGTAGAAATAGAAATCACCGGAACGGGCAGTTCATTTAACCGAGCCGATGTAATTTCGGTTATTTCCGCTTCGCCCGATCGCGTAAGTGCACCGTGTCAATTCGCGCATCGTGCAGGTTGCGGAGGATGCGATTTCCAACATATTTCACTACCGCGCCAACGTCAATTAAAAAGTGAGGTCATCACTGAACAATTTTCTAGAATTGCAAAACAAGAAATAAACGTTGAGGTTGAAGAAGTCGGTGCCGCCCTTGGCTATCGAACTCGATTTAACGCCGTGACAACTCGCAATGGAGACTTGGGGTTTAAGCAAGCCCGCAGCAACAAAGTGATACCAGTAAGTGATTGCAGAATACTTTCACCTGAAATGAAATATCATGAACTTAGCGCTAAGCGCTGGAAAGGCGACCTGCGAGTTGAAGTTTCACTATCTTCAACTGGAGAACGCACGATTGCTACAGGCTATTCTCAAGATGACACACCTGTGCGCACCAGCGAAGGACCTGATATTGGAAAGTATGAAGTAAATGGATTTTCCTTAGAAGTTTCGCAGCGGTCCTTTTGGCAGAGCCATAAGTTAGCCCCAACAATTCTTACTAAAGCGATTTTAGAATACGCAAAATTACAGCCTGGTGACAAAGTTCTTGATCTATACGGTGGCGTTGGTCTATTCACTTCACAATTTCTAGAATTGGTTGGAGATACTGGAAGCGTTGATCTAGTTGAGGGCAGCAAGAGCGCGACCGCCGATGCCATGCGCAATTTTGCTAATTTCTCAAATGTCTCTGTCCATACGGGTGATGTAGCAAAGTTACTGCCGCGGTTTGCTAAAGCAGATGTAATAGTTCTTGATCCGCCGCGCGAAGGTGCGGGCAAAGATGTAGTTACCGCCATGGTTGCGCTAAAGCCAAGATCCATTGTTTACATAGCCTGCGATCCAGCTGCCTTGGCGCGAGATACAACTTACTTAGGGGAAGCCGGATATAAATTGCAGAAAATGCGAGCTTTCGACCTCTTCCCAATGACACACCACATCGAATGTGTTGCGCTATTTACCTCATTTAAGGTATCTTGACGTCAAGATAAAATGAGTTAAGGAAAATACATGAGTAAGAATTCGTTAGGTGCCAAGAAGAATTTAAACGTTGCTGGAAAAGATTTTGAAATATTTGATATCTCAAAAGTCGAAGGCGCAACGAACCTACCATTCTCACTCAAAGTACTTCTAGAAAATTTGCTTCGCACAGAAGATGGCGCAAATATCACCGCCGAACATATAAAGGCGTTGGCACAATGGGATCCATCAGTTGAACCAGATACCGAAATTCAATTCACGCCAGCTCGCGTGATCATGCAGGATTTCACAGGAGTTCCTTGCATCGTTGATTTAGCAACGATGCGCGAGGCGATCGTTGATCTTGGGGGAGACCCAGCAAAAGTTAACCCACTGGCACCAGCCGAACTCGTTATCGACCACTCTGTA
>CANLHI010000014.1 GCA_947490845.1 Actinomycetota bacterium
TGAGTCTGATCTAGTAAAACGATCTTCTCGTTCTGCCAAGTAATAGCCTCAATGGCGCTGGACATTTAGCTGATCTCCTTATGTAATTCCTTAAACCTAGCACTTTCGTTCTGCTATTTACAGCCGTCCTGCCTGATGCACTCGCTTTAGAAACTCTTGGGTTTTTTGATTTGTTGGATTTTTCAATACCTGCTCAGCACTTCCGCGTTCGAGAATATTTCCTGATTCTAGGAAACAGACTTCATCGGCTACTTGAGTTGCAAATCCCATTTCATGAGTTGCAAGCACCATAGTCATACCGTCTTGTTTCAAATCGCGAACGATGCTGAGAACTTCATTGACTAGTACTGGATCTAGCGCGGAGGTAATTTCATCTAGAAGAAGCAAGCGTGGATTTATGGCAAGTGAGCGAATGATCGCAACACGTTGCTGCTGTCCGCCGCTTAAGCGATCTGGATACTGATCTGCTTTATCTGCCAAATCAAAACGTGAGAGAAGTTTTGTGGCTATTTCGCGCGCCTCATCTTCGCTCTTATTCTGAACTTTTATCGGTGCAAGGGTGATGTTCTCTAAGACTGTCTTGTGCGGAAAGAGGTTAAAAGATTGAAAGACCATTCCTAATTTGCGGCGCACATCATCTACCTTTATGGCCGGATCTGTTATCTCTGATCCATCTAAAAAGATCTGCCCATCATCGATCGTCTCCAACAAATTAATACAGCGCAGTAGCGTTGATTTTCCAGAACCCGAAGCGCCAATTAATACTGTGGCGGTGTGCTCAGGAACTTGTAAGGAGAGATTGTTTAAGACAACTTCTGCACCAAATGCTTTGCGAACGTTCTGTAACTCTAGGACGTTTGCCATTAAATCGCCCCTTCCGAGTTCTGTGCTTGAGTGCGCTGTCTAATTGCTCGATCGGTGTAACGCGTCATAGGAATCGTTATAAGTAAAAATAGAATTGCAGCAACAACATATGCTGTGTAATTAAAGGTACGGCTGGCATTTATCTGTGCTGCGCGAACCGCATCGGTCACACCCAGAATTGAAACCAAACCGGTATCTTTCAAAAGAGATACAAAGTCATTTAAAAGTGGTGGGACAACACGGCGCAGCGCCTGTGGCAGAACCACAAATCGCATTGTCTGGCCAGAAGTTAACCCAAGAGATCTAGCGGCAGCTCTTTGGCTGGGATGTATTGAGAGAATTCCCGAGCGAATAACTTCGGCAACATATGCTGAATATGTAAGCACAACGGCAATTGTGCCAAGCACAATTACATTGCTAGATACACCTTGCAATCTAAGCGCTGGAACGCCAAAGCCAACTAACAAGATAATCAAGATAAGTGGAGCGCCACGGAAGATATCTACGTAGGCAGTTGCTAAAAATCTAAATGGGGTAAGGGCTGGGGATTTGGTCGTTCGCAACAGCGCCAAACCCATTGCGATAACGCCGATGGCGATTCCACCAAAGAAAGTTAGCTGCAGGTTTATCCAAAGACCTTTTACAACTGTCGGAAATACTTCTTTTCCGTATTCAATATCGAAGAATGTCGCTTTTACGACGTCCCAACCTGGGGAAGTGATCAAAACAACGGCAAGTGATCCCAGAACAAATATTGATGAGACTGCGGCAATGATCGCTTGCTTACGGCTTAACTTACGGCGAAGCGCGCGACGTTCTAATTCGCGTGAGCTTGGCGACCAAGCAGAGCTTTTTATCTCTGACATGGCCGCCAAACTACCGCGTTTATCTAACTTTTATCGCTATTTACTTATGGCTTTAAAACTGGAGCGCCTGCATCAGTGGCGAGCCACTGATCAGTAATCGCAGCCAATGTGCCATCAGCAGTTATTGCATCAACAGCGCCAGAAACACATGTCGTGATCTTGCTGCCCTTTGAAAGCAAGAGACCAAATTGATCGCCTGCACCAGTTGATGGAAGTTGGCCAACAATAAGTCCGTCGGTTACTTCAACGCCTGAAAGATAGAAGGCAGTAGGAAGATCAACTACTAGACCATCAATCTGACCATTCTTCAGTGCAGTGACTCCAGCAGCGTTGTCATTGAATACCTGTGGCTTTACACCAATTTGGTTTTCAATTGCATCAAGTGATGTTGTGCCAACTGCCGCACCGAGCTTTGCGTTCTTAAGCTCTGCGATAGATGTCTTACCGGCAATCTTGCTGCCTTTGTAAGAAACGATCGCTTGTGGAGCTGTGTAATAAGGTGATGAGAAATCAACTGCAGTCTTGCGCTCTTCTGTGATTGAGAATTGCTGCAAGTTAAAGTCGAAGTTCTTTTCTCCTGGTGTTACAGCGCCATCAAAAGTGGTGCGAACCCAAACAACCTCATCGTTTGAGAATCCGAGTTGCTTAGCAACTGCGTAAGCAACTGCTCCTTCAAAGCCTGCGCCTGATTCTGGCTTGTCATCAATAATCCATGGATAGTAAGCAGGCTCGCCAGTTGCGATTGTTAGCTTGCCATCTGTAACTGTTGCAAGATCAGCTTTCTCGCAAGAGGCAGATGCAACTTCAGTTGAATCTGAACTTGAACATGCAGTTAAACCAAATGCCAGAGCAAGTGATACTGCGAATATAAGTGACTTCTTTTTCTGCACGGTGTCTCCCTTTCGTGGAGTTAGAAATACTTGTAAAGGCTAATAAAGGCAGACTCTGGTGTCTACTTGCGAAGCTTTTGCGTTTAAGCGTAGGAGTCCCAGTCTCCACCGCTCAAAATGCCGCCATCGATGACGATTGACTGCCCAGTGATGTACGAAGAGGCATCGGTGGCCAAGAAAATAACTGAACCGATTATTTCATCAGGGTTTGAAAGGCGTCCGATTGGCGTCGTTTCATCAAACCATTTTGTTCTATGTGGCTCACCCCAAAGTGGCTTGGTGAAATCTGTTTTTATAACTGATGGCTCAATGCAGTTGACTCTGATTTTGTCTTTCGCCCACTCGCGCGCTGTGCTTCGAGTTATCGAACTTACTGCCGCTTTTGTCGCTGCATAAACAGAAATTGTATTAAAGCTATAACGAGCACTGAGTGAACTCATGTTTACGATTACTCCACCGCCGGCAGCTTTCATAATAGGATGCGCTGCTTGGGAAATGAAATAAATTGCTTTCATGTTCACGGAAACAATTGCATCAAAGTCATCTTCTGTGACTTCAGAAATAGGCTTGCGACGATTAATCCCAGCGGTATTAACAACTATGTCGAGGCCACCCATAAGTTGATTTGCTTCTTCAACCACAACTTTGCATTCCGAAGCAGATGAAAGATCAGCCGCAATGGTAAAGACGTTTGCACGGTTTTTGACGATTGAGTCTTTCACTGCATCCACTCGTGCTTTATCTAAATCTTGGACTGTAACTATTGCACCGCGTTCTGCAAAGGAATGAGCAATTAGCGTTCCGAGTGATCCAGCACCACCAGTGATAAGAGTGCGTTTACCTTTCAAAGAAAACAACGGATCAAACATTTACGACTCCTTAAATATCCAAATGAGTGGTACTTGTGGGTGGAAGTACTACTGGAGTTAATCCTATTCCTTCAAAATGAACCTGCTGCGCTTCACTACTAAAATTGGCCAAAATCAACCGAGTTGTTTCAGAATTCCTGATAATCAATGAGTCAACCACTTCTGGAGCGCTAGAAGAAGATTTCCTGCACATTGAAAAACCTTTGAGCGCTGCAAATAAGTTCCATACAGGGAATGCTTCGCCAGGTTCGCTTGGGAAATTTATCGAATCTTTGCTTCCTGATTTACTTTCTCTTATCCCCCTCCAGCCAACACTCTCAAAGTAAGTCGCCGAATTAATGGAGTTGGATTGGGATAAATACTTAATTGAGATCGCCGTCCAAGCTTCGTTAAACCAAGTTCTCTGGCGGCTATCTACCGAAGCCGGTAGCGCAGTGTTGCTAACATCCTTATCTGGTTGTGTTGCATTTGGATTGAATCTGGGACGAAGTGTGATCGGCCCAACGCTAATTCTCTTTGATCCTGCAATTCGGGCAGCATTTAAAGCGATTACTTTTTGCGTAGCCAAGTTCTGAATTAACGTTCGATCATCAAAGGAATGGACCTGGGGATTTAGCGAAAAGTTAATTTGGTCAATGCCGGGTACAACTGCTGAACCTCTATTTATCTCAGTGAAATACAGATCAGTTCCAGCAGAAATTATCTGCTGTGGACCCAATAACTCACGAGCTGTGGCAATAAATTCGGCGGGTGTTACCTTATGAGTCGTTGAAAATATCAACAAATTTCTGACTAGCGCCGTTAACTCTTCATTACTTTTAAGAAACTCTGTAATTTGATTAGCTGACGTTGCCTTTAACGCTAGATCAAGTTTTAGTCCTAATTTTTTGGATAACTTCGCTGCGCCGGGTAAATTTGCTTTTGATGCGTCATCTAAATCTAAATTAAGCCTCAGGTGCCCAATTCCAATTTCGGTAAACTCATCATGGTCACCCTCAGAGTAATCTTCAGCGATATTTAGCCCAATATCGGGCAGGCTAACTTCTGAGTCAGAAACGCTAATGATGACTTTGCTCTGCATCGGCTTTTGCACATGAGTTGCCTTGTCGTTTAAAGAGATTGTGACCTCTTGCGCTATCTGATCGCCTTTAGAAACTTCAACAGGAAAGGGGAGTTCGATAGGTGTGCAGTAGGTTTTATAGGAAGCATCACTCCAGTTACGGTGATCTTCCGTTTCGAAAACCTCTCCTTTAAATTTAACTTCAAGAGTTTGTCCGTTATTTAAAGTATGCGATATCCCCGAGAGATTCTTAAATGGCTGATTAGGAGAGATATCGTTTGGAAACTCTGAAATTACCTTCGTTCCGCCAGAAAGTATTAATTTGCAAGATTTTCCAGCCAAGTTTGCGATCGGATGCAGCAGACAAAGGCCAAGTCGGTTCCGCATAAAATTAGTCGTAGACGATCCGGTGAAGCCATATTTTATCTCTCCCGCCGCACTGCCTACTATTTGCAATTTTGCATGAAAGTTTTCAGCATCGTTGCTCCCGCGTAGTTCAAGATCAGCAGAGAAGTGATCATCTGCGATATTCCATTTTTCTTCCAAGATTTCAAATGGTCTAGACGTCCAATTAATATCCTGAAAGACTAGATAGATCCTACGTATAGCTTCTTCTTCACCTAAACGAATATTCCAGAGGCTTCCCTCTGAATACTCCAAACTTAATGGACCGGCGCTTAGTTTCTGCATAGCTCTTATTTAAGTAGAGAGCCAACGGTAAATACTTGACCACTTTTAATTGATTCGTACGCACCGAGAGTTATATCTAGCAATTTTAGAGTGTCCTCACCACTTGTCTCAGGAGTCTTCCCATTTCTTAGACAATCAACCCAATGTTTATTTACGTTAACGACGCTGTCCTGTATTCCATTCCAAGGTTCTGATGTCCAACCATGATCAGGAATCTCAATAACTTCATTAGTCACTGAGGTCCCAGAAACAACTTGCAAGTGGTAATCAGCAGATAGTGTGATTGCACCCTTTGTACCCTCAATAATCACAAAGGTTTGTGGGTATGTGCTGTGATCAGACCTAGTTTCATAACTAGCATCAACGATGCATGTGGCATCTTCCATATGCATAAGAATTGTTGCTGAGTCTTCGCCTTTAATAATTGGATTTACGCGGTGAGCGGAGGTAAAAATTGTGTTCGGTTCACCAATAAAATATCTTGCTAAATCAAATAGGTGCACGGCCACATCAACGATAATCATCCGCTCGCTCTCAACAAGCCAAGATTGCGCTGCATAAACATCGTGTGCAGTGCGAAAGCAGATCCGCCCAAAGAATGGTCGCCCAATTACACCGCTATCGATGATCTCTTTTATTTTGCGCATAGGGGTTTGAAAACGGAAGTTCTCGTGCACCATAAAAGGCAAGTTCTTATCTGACATTGCCTTAACTATTGCCTTGGCATCGGCCATTTCCCAAGCCAGTGGCTTCTGACAGATTGCAGCAACGCCATTTTTAGCAGCAAGCTCAACCATCATTTTGTGAGTGGGTGGGGTCGTCGCAATGTCTACAAAATCTAATTTTTCGTTTGCGAACAATTCTTCAGCACTTGAATAAGCCGTGCCACCGAAGGTGGCAGCCGCTGCCTTTGCTTTTTCAAAATCAACATCGCAGGTGGCGACAAGTTCAACATCCGGGTTTTGACTCCATGCATGCAGATGGTTCTGTGCAAAGAATCCGCAACCGATTAGCGCATACCTGAATTTTTTCTGAGTCACAGCGCTATCTCCCGTTTAGGATCTGTAATCCACTCACTCCAAGAACCTATATACATTTTGCAATCGTCGAAGCCAGCATGCTTCATGGCCAGAACATTTTGAGCCGCCGTAATTCCAGAACCACAATAAAAAATTGTCTTTGCTGGCGCGACCTTGCCAATCAGATTTGCGTAATGTTCTTTAAGTTCAATAGTTGGGCGGAAGTGACCGTCCTTCGTTAAAGTTTCAGCGCGATCTGCTAATCCTGCACCTGCGATATGGCCACGAACTGGGTCGTAATACTTTCCTCCACCGTGATAGCCCTCTGCCCCACGTGAATCAAATACACAGTGGTCAGGGTCATTGCGAACAGCATCTACTTCATCAACTGAGGCAAATAGCTCTTCGCGAATATTTGGAACAAACTGAGATGGAATAATTTTGCGGACTTCCTGATTTACTTCCCGGCCTTCACCTTGCCAGCTCTTAATTCCACCGTCTAGTACAGCCACTTGATCATGTCCCATCCAGCGAAACATGAGCCAAAGACGTGATGCTGCCATTAAGCCAGATTCTGCGTCATAGCAAATGACTTGTGTTTGCTTGGTGACTCCCCAATTTGAAAGTACTTTTACAAAATCTTCTGGTGTAGGAAATGGTCGTCGTCCAGTTTTTCCTGGAATTATTTCACCTGATAAGTGCTTAGAAACATCGGCGTAGATAGCACCAGGAATGTGTGATTCTTGATAAACCGTTTCTCCCCACGATTCATCATCTAAAGAAAAGCGCACATCGATAATTAAAAAATCGGGGCTATCTAAATTTCGCGCAAGATCCTCTGTTGAGATAAGTGTTGTATAAGTCATTACATCTCACTCTTCACAAGGCTTTGGGGTGTGGTTAGAGTACTACAGTGAGCATGACACCACGTAGTTCGTTAGTTAC
The DNA here is from genome assembly GCA_947490845.1 of Actinomycetota bacterium. Classification (GTDB taxonomy): domain Bacteria; phylum Actinomycetota; class Actinomycetes; order Nanopelagicales; family Nanopelagicaceae; genus Planktophila. Next base: position 7,204 of record CANLHI010000014.1, read on the forward strand.
GCAAGGACGCGACCGAAGTCCCAACCGCGCAATGTTGCGAGCACTCGGTATGCAAGGTGATGATTTCACCAAACCACAGATTGGTATCGCTTCTTCTTACAACACTATTACCCCTTGCAATATGTCACTACGCACTATTGCCGAAAATGTTGCAGCTGGCGTTAGATCCAATGGTGGTTTCCCGATGGAATTTGGAACCATTACCGTTTCTGATGTAATTTCCATGGGTCATGAAGGTATGCATTTCTCACTAGTTAGTCGCGAAGTGATTGCAGATTCAGTTGAAACCGTTATGCAAGCCGAACGCTTAGATGCGATGGTTACTTTGGCTGGATGTGACAAGAGTATTCCAGCGATGTTGATGGCTGCAGCACGAATTAATGTCCCAAGCATTCTTATGTATGCAGGCTCTTTGCTTCCTGGAAAAACTAAGCTAGAAGATGGAACTGAGATAAAAGTTAATATCGTGACCTCTTTCGAAGCAGTCGGTGCAAATGCTCGAGGACTCATGTCAGATGAAGATTTAGATCGAATCGAGAAGGCTGCCTGTCCAAGTGCTGGAACTTGTGGCGGTATGTACACCGCAAACACAATGGCTAGCGCATCAGAGGCGATGGGAATGTCACTTCCCGGATCATCATCGCCTTCTGCGGTAGATAAACGACGTGTGCTCCTGGCCAAATTAGCGGGCGAGGCAGTTATTAATATGCTGAAACAAGGAGTTACAACAAGTGACATCATTACCAAAAAATCTTTAGAAAATGCAATAACTGTTGTGATGGCCCTCGGCGGTTCTACAAATGCAGTCCTGCACCTGCCTGCGATCGCCCACGAACTCGGAATTGATTTGAACTTAGAAGATTTCAAACGTATTGCGGCACGCGTTCCACTGCTCGCTGATTTGAAACCATTTGGTGAATACGTAATGTTTGATATGGATAAAGTTGGTGGAGTTCCAGTTGTTATGAAGATTTTGCTTGATGAAGGCCTGCTTCACGGAGATTGCATGACCGTCACAGGTAAAACAGTTGCTGAGAATTTGAAAGATATTGCACCACCTGCTGCAGATGGAAAAGTTATTTATTCCGCGAATAAACCTTTTGGAAAGAATGGTGGAATCACAATCCTCAAAGGCTCACTAGCCCCAGAGGGTGCAGTAGTAAAAAATGCCGGGGTTGAAGTAGAAATTTTCCAAGGTGCAGCTCGCGTTTTCAATCGAGAAGAATCTGCGATGGAAGCACTATCTGATGGAACGATTCAGAAAGGTGATGTAGTTGTTATCGCCTACGAAGGTCCGAAAGGCGGACCGGGAATGCGCGAGATGCTAATGATTACTAGCGCAATAAAGGGTGCCGGTTTAGGCAAAGATGTTTTGTTGATTACTGATGGCAGATTCTCCGGTGGCACAACTGGACTTTGTGTTGGACATGTTTGCCCCGAAGCTACTGATGGTGGACCTATCGGATTGATCAAAGATGGCGATCAGATTCGAATAGATATTCCAGCAGGAGAATTGGAGTTATTAGTTTCTGATTCTGAACTGGCGAAGCGCAAAAAGGAGTTTGTAAACCTTCCGCCGCGCTACACGAAAGGCGTGCTCGCTAAATACGCAAAATTGGTTGGTTCTGCAACACATGGGGCTGTTTGCTCTTAAATATTGCAAGAGCCAATTTCTGACCCTACCCTTAGGCATTACCTAAAGGGGTGGTCGAAATGAAGTACAAGTCAGTAAAAGGTTTACTCACCAAAGATGAGTCACTCATCCCTGTAACTTTCATAGATAAATTAGAAGATATTTTGCATGGCTTTCTCGGAATAGTTTTATTTGTTATTTCCGTCTTAGCCGCTGGTTACAGCCTGCAACGCCTGATTGAAACTCGACCATTTTTCCCAGTGGGAATGATTCAAGCTATTAACGACATTCTCTTCGTTGTTATTATTCTGGAGATTATGCGCACTGTTATCGTGCGATTTACCGATGGTATTTTCCAGCTAGATAACTTCTTAATCATCGGTGTTATCGCAGCAGTGCGTCACATACTCACCGTTGGCGCCTCACTTACAATGGAGAAAGAAAAGACAACCGAGTATTTCAACCGTGCGCTCATTGAAATGGGCGTTAACACCGGAATTGTTTTGGCACTTGTCTTTGCCTTGTTCTTATCTCGTGCAGCTCGCAAACCAGGAGCAACTAAGTAACTCAAGGATTTTAGTTTAAGTCTTACTGGTGGCGGGTGAAGGATTTGAACCTTCGAAGGCAGAGCCGGGGGATTTACAGAACCCTCAAAGCGTGGGTTCAGGCTCCGGGTCATAACCTTTTGACCTGCGATTTCTCTTGCAGGAGCGCCAATGTTTGCCTTTTTCAATCTATCCGTACCACTTCCGTACCACTTTCAATGGCAGTCACTGACAAGGTTCGTATGTCGTATGAGACCTACCTATCCACTGTCTCGAGCGATGACAACAAAACACATCGCACCAGCGAACCTCCGCTGGCTCAAGACCTCAGAGGTATGTGATCTCCTCGGTATAACCGCGGCGACTCTTTCAAAGTGGCGTGCGCGTGGATGCGCACCAAGCCACATACGACTTCCAAATGGAGATCTTCGCTTCAGCCAAGAAGCCCTCGATGATTTCATCGCCGTGTGCCGTAAGCGCCGCGCGAAGAATGAGCGGTGATCAAATGGCTCAAGTTCTGGTCTTCAATGTAACGGATCAAGGAGCATTAATGTTTGAGCAGGCATGGAAAAGAAAACCTTATGACCGCGAAGAAGTTGCGGAGACGGTTGTCGCAATCGAAGTACAGAACGCGACTCGACAAGCATCAGATCCACTCCGTTCCAAAGTCGATGCATGGTCTTCTGCTATTGAAAATCTCAAGGTCGCAAGTGTTGTTCTGTGGATCGTGGAACCTGCCGCTTGTAAAGTCCTTGCGAGTTTGGGTGTCGGTGACACCGTTCGGCGACCAGGGCAAATCTTTATTTCATCCGGAGCAGCAGGTCTTGGTGGTGACGACTTCTCCGTGCCCGGTCCACGTTGGTGGGTCTTAGATGTTCCCCGAGTGCCGTGATCCGTTCGGCAAGAATGTCACCGGTTTCGCGTAAGGTTCGGAGTATGGATAAAGACGTTACTTGGACCCTTCACCAGGGCAATGTTCTCGACGTTTATAGCCTATGGCCAACTCCCCGTCTGATTATCTCCGATGGGGCATACGGAGTTGGTGGTTTTCCAGGTGATCCAAGAACTCCCGCTGAACTTGTTGAATGGTATGAGCCGCACGTAAAAGCGTGGAGTGAAAATGCTCATCCTTCAACAACTTTGTGGTTTTGGAACACGGAAGTTGGTTGGGCAACCATTCACCCTTTGCTTGTAGCAAACGGTTGGAAGTACGAGTTCACAAACACTTGGAATAAAGGCGTGGGTCACATCGCGGGAAACGTGAATGGTAAAACTATTCGCCGATTCCCAGTCGTCACCGAAGTTTGTGTTGTGTACACGCGAGAACCTCGAATCAAGACACAGGAAAGCGAAATCCACGTAAAGAAGTGGTTGTTGAGTGAGTGGAAGCGAACTGGCTTGCCGACGAAGAAGGCTAACGAAGCTTGTGGAGTTAAAGATGCCGCAACTCGAAAGTACTTTGACCAAGGTTGGTTGTGGTATTCACCTCCCGCGCATGTAATGGAAATGCTGGTCGCATTTGCGAACGAGCATGGAAAACCCGAAGGGCGTCCGTACTACTCTCTCGACGGAAAGACGTCAGTCACTGCCGAGCAGTGGGAAAATATGCGACCAATCTGGAATCATGAACACGGTGTAACGAACGTGTGGGATGAGCCGGGTGTTCGAGGTGCCGAAAGGTACAAAGGCTCCATGAGCCGAAGTGCGCCGCGAGTTTATAAACCTACCCAACTCTCGAGTTCGCACTTGAATCAGAAACCTCTCAAACTTATGCGACGCATTGTCAGTTCGTGCACAAACATCGGCGATGTAGTTTGGGAGCCATTTGGTGGAACGTGTACTGGAGCCGTAGCCACTATCGAACTTGGACGCGTGGCCTATGCAGCAGAAATGAATGAGGACTTTGCTGCGCTCTCAATCGAACGACTGACTGAGACTCAGGAGCATTTAGCAAACTTTGAAATCGGTGAAGCCACTAACTCTTAGAGTTCGTCGTAGATCGATTGAATGATTTTGCCTGCGGCTTCTGCCTCAACTTCGTTCTCACTGTTGAGTTTAGACAAAAGCTTCTGCCATTCTGTAAGAGTCTTGTCTCTCACGGTCATCGCAAGCACTTTGCTCTTGAAGGCTTCAATCTCTGGATTGTCGATACGATCAATCTTCGCAAAGTTGGTATCCAAGCGGTATTTGTAAGTGTTCATTAGATCATCAACAAGAGATTGTGCCTCTGGGCTGTGTGGATCGCTTGCTGCGTGCGGGTGTTGCTGAACAAACTTCTTGGCTTTCACACTTTTCTGAGCGTCAGTTTCCTGCCACTTGTATCCGAGGACATTTGTCTGCTGAAGATTTCGAGTGCGTGCTGTTGTGTCATTCGGTTCGTTGATGAGGTAGTCCGGTGGCTTGTGATAATGATTGTCTCGTGATTTTGCCACTTCTAGTGCGTCAACAACTAGTACGTCGAGTATCTTCGGAGTTCCATAAACCACGTGTGACATCATCCAGGAAACTACGACAACCTTGATGTTCTTGCCAGCAAGCAAGTTAACACTCTCACGAAATCTTCCTGTGAGTTCTGTACTCAACGCGTACCAAGCCTTGACTTCAAACCCCACACCTGTGTCTATCCCCGATGTGGCCTTTAGCAAAGCATCAGGAAAGTCGGGATCTTGTCGAACCCAGTAGTGGTCTTGATCGCGAGTTTCATTCAAGAAGTTGACGATGCGATTCTCGAGGAGATTTCCAATCATCGGTGAGAGCTTGGAGACTATCTGACCGAGAAACGGTGCTTCACTAGCATCAAGACTATTGAGTGAAAGTGCCGGGATTTCTTCACCAGCAAGTGATTTGAGTTTTCGTTCAGCCTTAGCGATCCACTGATCAGCAAGTTTCTTGTCCATCATCTTAGGACGTCCAATCCCGTACCACTCTCGTACCACTACTACTAGCAACCAACGGCAACTAGTGACTAAAGTGAGCGACGTAGATCCAGTGTTTCAAACTGAATCCACGTGACTCGAAGCGTGGCGGGTAAAGGATTTGAACCTTTGAAGGCAGAGCCGGGGGATTTACAGTCCCCTCCCATTGGCCGCTCGGGCAACCCGCCAGGGTCATTCTTTTACGGCGGGCGCTAGATTACCTTAATTTATTTGCCATAGGTAATCGGCTACTTTCACTGCCTTTTCCATATAAAAAAGAGCAATAAGCCTCCGCCAACAACCAGCGTCGCGCTAATAATTAAGTAAATAGATAATTTATTATCAGAATCAGCCGATGGAGAATTTACTTCTGGAGAATTAAAATCCGTAACTGCAACTGCTTTAGGTGAAACTGTGAACTCGTATTTACCGGTAATTACATGTCCATCGGCGGCAACAGCGCGGTAACTCACTTTGATCAGGCCCAACGATTGCGTTGGCAATAGCTCTGACGTTAATACAGCGCCAGAAACTAGAGGTTTTGTGAGGACTAATTCTGACCCAGCTTGATCTATGACTGAGATGGAATTTGAATCACCAATATCGATTAGTTCTTCAGCAAAAGTGATGGAAATCGATGATGGTAATACTTCCAATATCGTATTTTCTGCAGGGCTTGCGCTAACTATGACGGTGTGTGCAGAAGCGGATGTGTAAATTTGAGGGATTGCTAACAGCGCCGCGATCAACAGAAATTTAGGCGAGCGCATGACTGAAGTGTATCCGCGCTTAACTTCATTAATTTCACTAGGCGCGATAACCTTGCCTCATATCGGGTTATTAAATACCCGTTTGTTTAAGGGGGGGCCAACCATGGCTGATAGCAGTTTTGATGTAGTTTCCAAGATTGACCGCATGGAACTAGATAACGCAATTAACCAGGCGATCCGTGAAATTGATACCCGATTCGATTTTAAGAACACCGGCGCCAAGATTGAGATGGCTGGCGAGAAGATAAGCATTGAAGCTGATACTGAAGAACGCGCCAAGGCAGCTTTAGATGTTGTAAAAGATAAGATGATCAAGCGTGGAGTTTCGCTAAAGCATATTGATCCAGCCGAACCGCAACTATCTGGAAAGATCTACAAGATCTCTTGCACACTTAAAGAAGGCATCTCAACTGAGAACGCTAAGAAGATTGCAAAGTTCCTGCGCGATGAAGGCCCTAAATCAGTTAAGACTCAGATTCAAGGTGATGAACTGCGCGTTACCAGCAAGAGCCGCGATGATCTGCAAGCCACAATGGCAATGATCAAAGAGGGCAAGTGGGAATTTGCTGTTCAATTTGTGAACTTTCGTTAATTGAAAAAACAAAAGCTCGGCCTCGTATACGGGGTTAGCGCATACGTTTTATGGGGAATGTTTCCTCTTTATTGGCCACTGCTCAAGCCGGCAACATCGCTAGAGATCGTCTCTCACCGCGCTGTTTGGACTTTGATCTTTTGCATAATTGTTTTGGCAATTACCCATGCGCTGAAATCAACACTTGCTACCTTTAAACGACCCAAGGTTGCAATAAAACTCTTTCTGGCTTCGATTCTGGTGTCAATTAACTGGTTGATCTATATCTGGGCAACAAATAACGGACACGTGGTTGAAGCCGCACTTGGCTATTACATAAACCCGCTAATTATTATTGCTTTCGGTGTTATTTTGCTGAAAGAGAAGATGTATCAACTGCAATGGGTGGCAGTTTCCATCGCCACAGTCGGTGTAATTGTTCTTACCGTTGATTACGGTCGCTTGCCGTGGATCGCGCTCGGTCTGGCTCTGTCCTGGGGAACTTACGGTCTGGTCAAGAAACAACTTGGTCTCGGCGCACTTGAAGGGCTGGCAATCGAAACCATGATTGCATTTATTCCTTATTGCGGTTATTTAATTTTTATCGGCAGCAAAGGTGAGGGGCAATTTGGAAACGGAGTTGGTTTAACTGCGCTGCTTATTAGCGCTGGCGCCGTAACTGCCATACCACTTTTGCTATTCAATGGTTCTACTAATCGACTTCCATACTCAACCATTGGACTCTTGCAATATATAACTCCAACTCTGACATTTATTATTGGCGTGTGGGTTAATCAAGAGGCCATGCCAACAGCGCGTTGGATAGGTTTTCTACTTATTTGGTTAGCTCTAATTACCCTTGCAATTGATTTAGTTCGCTCAAGCAGAGCGGTCGACGACAGCGTCGCATAAAGAAAAGAGCGCACCTGTTGCTGGTCCGACCGGAAGTGGGCCCAAAGCGGTACGTGCATCCTTAGCAATTTGTCCAAGCTGTTGGCGTGCAAGATTTAGCGCATCGTGTGAGCGAAGAGCACGTAAAACTTCTTGAACTTCGCTCTCATCGTGAATTGGGCCGCTAAGCAAGCGTTGTAGTTCAGCATCCTCAGATTTATTCGAAGCCATCACATTCAGTGTGACCAAGGTCGGCACACCCTCACGCAGATCAGTACCCGGAGTCTTTCCCGATTGGTTTGATTCACTTGCAATATCAATAACATCATCTGCTAATTGAAATGCGATTCCGATTTGTTCGCCAAACTTTGTTAACGTTTCAGTTATCTCTCGCGGTGCACCCGATAGCAAGGCACCGAATCGAGCACTGGTAGCAATTAGCGAACCAGTCTTATCCCCCACAACTCGTAAGTAATGCGCCAGCGGGTCTTCACCATTCTGTGGTCCTTGTGTTTCCATGATCTGACCAATAACTAAACGCTCAAATGTGTGTGCCTGCAGGCGGACCGCTTCAGGTCCAAGATCTGCCAATAAATCAGAAGCTTTTGAGAAAAGATAGTCGCCAGTCAAGATAGCGATGGTGTTTCCCCAACGATTGTTAGCACTCTCAACCCCGCGACGCATGGGCGCTTCATCCATAACATCATCGTGATACAAAGTTGCCAGGTGGGTTAGCTCGCAGACAACGGCTGCTGGAATAACTTCTTTACGAGTGCTATCGCCGTAGTGCGATGAGATAAGTGTGAGTAAGGGACGCAAACGCTTTCCACCTGCTGCAACTAAGTGGCGTGAGGTCTCTTCAACTAGTGGGTAATCACCTTTTATATGCTCGCGAAGTAGTTCTTCAACACCTTGCATTCCAATTGCTAAATCAGCCTCTAGTGAGGGATCCAGATCAGGAATGCCGAAGGATGCCATTAGCGAAGGAACTGTGCGGTGCTTTGAATAAGGTTAATCAAAGGCGTTGGATAAATTCCAAGTGCGAAAGTCACAACTGCAGATATCGCGATCGTGATCTGGGTGTAGACAGATGGGATAACAACTGATGTTCCATCCTCAACAGGATCTTTGAAGAACATCAAGACAATGACGCGGATATAGAAGAAGGCGGCGATTGCAGAAGAGAGAACACCGGTAATCAAGATTGCAGTTGAACCACTTTCGTATGCTGCTGAGAAGATAGAGAACTTTCCAATAAATCCACTTGTTAGTGGAATACCGGCAAATGCTAATAAGAATCCCGCAAAAGCAGTTGCCACCCAAGGTGAGCGCTTACCTAAACCGCTCCAGCGATTAAGGTCAGTTACTTCTCCAGCTGCATCGCGAACTAAAGTCACAATTGCGAATGCGCCAACTGTTGCAACACCGTAGGCAAAGAGATAGAAGATTGATGCATCAAGGCCTGACTTATTAAGTGCAATAACACCTGAAAGCAAGAATCCAGCATGGGCAATCGATGAGTAAGCCAGCATGCGCTTGACATCGCGTTGTGCGATTGCAACGAGTGAACCAAAGACCATTGTTATTAAGGCAATCACAATCAGCGCTGGACGCCATTGCCAATATGCCTCAGCGAATGAAACGTAGAAAATACGTAACATCGCACCGAAGGCGGCAACCTTTGTTGCCGCTGCCATAAATGCTGTTACGGCAGTTGGTGCGCCTTGATAAACATCTGGTGACCAAGCATGGAAAGGTACTGCGCCAACTTTAAAGAGCAGGCCGACAGATAGGAAGGCGATACCAAGTAATAGGTAAACGCCATTGCCGGCGCCGCCAATTACCGCTGCGTGAATTCCTGAGAATGTGACCGCTGCTGAGTACCCATAAAGATATGCAATACCCATAAGGAAGAAGGCGGATGAGAACGCTCCTAATAAGAAGTACTTAAGGGCAGATTCTTGCGACATCAAACGACGACGGCGTGACAGGCCGGCAAGCAAATAAAGTGGAAGTGAAAGCATCTCGAGTGCGACGAAGAGTGTGATCAAATCTGTGGAAACTGGGAATAACAACATTCCGGCGACTGCAAAGAGTGCCAGCGGATAGACCTCAGTGAGTTTTAGATCTTGCTGCAATGAGGTGCGTTCTTCATCAGAACCCGGAAGGGCTGCCGCAAGTGCCGTGAAACTTTCTTGATCGGCCAATAAGAAGACCGAAATAATTGCAATAATTAATATTGATCCTTGCAGCAATACGCCTGCACCATCGAAGGTTACGGATTCCATTGCAGCAGTTGTAGATGCGCCGCTGCGAACTCGAATAAGTGAAGCTAAGGAGAGCACCAGCGTTGCCAAAGTAATAAATAGTTGTGAGCTACCCCGTGCACTGCGTGGAGCAAACGCTTCGATTAGCACACCTATTAACGCACCGCCGAGCACGATAAGAATCGGTGCAAGAAGTGCGTAATCAAGGGTTGGCGATATAAAGGTAATCATTTCTTGCCCTCACTCATTGTTGGCGCTGGATCGCTAAATCCTTGCTGGGAAACCACGGTTGCTGCCGCTGGATTTATGATATTTAGCAGTGGTGATGGATAGAAACCAAGAATTACGATTAATGAAATTACTGGTGCGATTGCAATCTTCTCGCGCAGAGTTAGATCAGTTAAGTTCTCATTGCCCGGTGTGGTTGGACCATGTAAAGCACGTTGCACCGGAATCAAAATATATAGCGCAGCTAAGACGATTCCGAAGGTGGCAATAACGGCCGCAACCGGATAGCGAGTAAAGGTTCCAACCAGAACTAAAAACTCGCTAACGAAACTTGATAGTCCAGGCAGTGCCAAGCTCGACATTCCTGCAATAAAGAAAGACCAAGCCATGATTGGCGTTATGCGCTGCAGGCCGCCAAAGTCAGAGATCGTCGATGACTTGCGGCGGGAAATCATGAAGCCGGCAACTAAGAACAGGGCCGCTGTGGAGAAACCGTGATTGAACATATAAAGCGTCGCACCAGACATACCCTGTGATGTCATTGCAAAGATTCCCATAGTTATGAAACCAAAGTGTGAAATAGATGTGTAGGCAATCAAACGCTTAATATCTTTAGCACCGATTGCCAAGAATGCACCGTAGAGAATAGAGATGACAGCCAAAGTAATAATCATCGGCGTAAATGTCTTGCTTGCTTCTGGGAACAAAGTTAGGCAATAACGAATCATTCCGAAGGTACCGACTTTATCCAGCACACCAAGTAAGAGAACCGAAGTTCCTGGTGTTGCTGACTTGGCGGCATCTGGCAACCAAGTGTGCAACGGCCAAAGTGGAGCTTTAATTGCAAAGGCGATGAAGAAGCCAAGAAATAGGACGTTCTCCATCATCGGAGTTAGGACTGTGTGTAGTCCAGATAGCGCGGTGATATCGAATGTGCGATTGCCGTAACGAGTAGACATAACAAAGATGCCAACAATTGATGCCAGCATCAAAAGGCCGCCAAAGAGGCTATATAGCAAGAACTTAACAGCAGCGGCTGCGCGATCACCCGAACCAAATCCGCCAATAAGGAAGTAAACCGGAACTAGCATCGCTTCGAAGAAGACATAGAACAAGAAGACATCAGTTGATGCAAAGACACCGATCATCATTGTTTCTAGAACCAATAGAAGTGAGTAGAAAACCTTTGGACTCCAACGTCCACCTTCTGATTCATTCCAGCCTGCGATGACGACAATTGGCGTAAGAAGAACTGACATCAAAATTAGAACAAGTGCGATTCCGTCAACACCTAGTGCGTACTTGATCCCAAAGGCTGGAATCCATTCGCGTGATTCAACAAATTGAAAACCAGTTGCGCCAATATCAAACGACACAGTCATGGCAATACCAACGACTGCAACGAGCACCGTGGTTGCCAACGCAATCTGCTTTGTTAGAAGGGCATTGGTCTTTGGAACAAAAGCCAAGGCGGCAGTTCCGAGCAATGGCAGCAACATAGAAAGAGTTAGTAAGTTCATATTATTTAAATTCATGTCGTTACCACCCAAATTGCTGCGATCAGCGCGACAGCGCCAATCAATATGAGAGCTGCGTAGCTGCGGACAAAGCCAGTTTGAGATTTGCGCAGAAACGAACCAGAACCAAGTGCCATCTTGCCGATTCCATGAACTGCGCCATCGATAACGCTCTCATCGATTTTCACCAGTGCAGATGTGATCACTTGGCCAGGACGCATAAAGAGCGTTTCATTGATTTCATCTTGTAACAAGTCACGACGTGCGACGCGAGTAAATTCAGTAACGTTTTCGGGAGCAACTGCGTCAACTTCTGAGAGTTGATACTTAACAACTGCCAATGCAACGCCAAGTGCAACCATCAAGAGCGCAAGTCCAGAGACCACAATTGGTGGCAATAGCTCTGTGTGCTCGCCATGCTCTTCAAAGAGTGGTTCTAGCCAATGCTTTAACGCTTCCCCGCGATAGAGCAAGAAGCCAGAGATGACAGAGCCGATTGAGAGAATCACCATTGGAAGCCACATCAAAATAGGTGACTCGTGCGGATGCTGGTTATCGTCCCAGCGCTTTGGACTTGTAAAGGTCAAGATCATTACGCGCGTCATATAGAAGGCAGTAATTGCAGCACCTAACAATGTAACGGAACCCAAAATTATTCCCTTTGCGCCGCCGGCATTTAGCGCAGTTTCAATGATCATATCTTTCGAGTAGAAACCAGCAAATGGTGGAACACCGATGATTGCCAGGTAACCAAGTCCAAATGTAATAAATGTGATTGGCATAAATTTACGAAGCCCACCATAACGGCGCATATTTACTTCGTCATTCATGCCGTGCATAACTGAACCAGCGCCAAGGAACATTCCGGCTTTGAAGAAACCGTGTGTAAGCAAGTGCATGATTGCAAATGCATAACCAGCAGGTCCGAGGCCAGATGCCAAAATCATGTAACCAATCTGCGACATTGTGGATGCAGCGAGTGCTTTCTTGATGTCATCTTTTGCAGTACCGACGAGTGCACCAAACATCAGCGTAATCGCACCGACGATAACAACTAGAAGTTGTGCATTTGGCGCAGCATCGAATACAAAGTTAGAGCGAACGATTAGGTAAACACCGGCAGTAACCATTGTTGCTGCGTGAATTAGCGCAGAAACCGGAGTTGGGCCAGCCATCGCATCGCCCAGCCAGGCCTGCAATGGGAATTGCGCTGATTTACCAACCGCTGCAACCAATAACATTATTCCGATCGCAGTCATTGTTGCCTCTGATGCGTCATGCGCCTGCTCTTTCACGCCGCTAAATGAGACGGTGCCAAGGGATGCAAAGGCGATCATGATTGCAAATGAGAGGCCCATATCGCCAATACGGTTCATGATAAATGCCTTCTTAGAAGCAGTTGCATACGCTGGTTTTTGATTCCAGAAACCGATCAATAGGTATGAGGCAAGACCAACGCCTTCCCAACCAACATAAAGATTTAAGTATGAATCTCCGAGAACTAGGAGCAACATCGCTGCGATAAAGAGGTTTAGGTAGGCAAAGAAGCGGCGGCGATCAGGATCATGTGACATATAAGAAATGGAATAGATATGAATCAAAGTTCCAACGCCGGTAATTAAGAGAACGAAACAGATGGAAAGTTGATCAAGCAGCAGGGATGCATCGACATTAAATGAACCAACGCTGATCCAGGTGAAAAGTTTCTGGGTAACTGGGCGTGATTCAGCTTCGCGACCTAACATCTCGGAAAGCTGGAAGAGTCCAACTGCAAATGATCCGGCAGACATACCGGTTGCAAGTAAGTGTCCCCACTTATCCGCGCGCCGGCCCAAGAGCAAAAGTGAGAGCGCACCAAAGAGTGGCAGTGCGATTAAGTAAACGAGACCGTTATTAGTCAGCATGGTCATCGCTTCAACAAACTTGCATCATCGATTGATGCTGATCGGCGTGAGCGATAAATTGTCACGATAATTGCTAGACCCACGACTACTTCACAGGCAGCAACGACCATCGTAAAGAAGGCAATTACTTGGCCATCTAAAGTTCCGTTGATGCGAGAGAAGGTAACCAAAGTTAAATTTGCTGCGTTAAGCATTAACTCAACACACATGAAGACAACGATTGCGTTGCGGCGAACTACAACGCCAACTGCGCCGATCGTAAATAGAATCGCTGACAAGTAGAGGTAATTATCGAGGCTCATTACTTCTCCTCCACAACAGTTGTATCAACGTTATCGAGTTGGAATTGGCCAGAATCTAGAACGTTACCGCGAGCTTTAAGCGTTGCAGAAATTGAAGAAGGTGCCGGAGTTCCATCAGGTAATAACGCTGGAACATCTACTGCGTTATGTCGCGCAAAAACACCTGGGCCAGGAAGTCCCGCGGCGCCAGCCAGAGAACCGCTACGGAAGCGATTAATCGCTTGTTCGCGCTGACTTGGACGAGGGTTTGTGCGTTGATGATGAGCCAAAACCATTGCACCAAGTGCTGCAGTAATCAGTAGCGCTGAAACAACTTCGAATGGAAAGACGTAAGTTGAAAATAGAAGTGCGGCTAAACCTTCCACATTGCCTGATGCGTTTGCAGCCTCAAGACCAACCGGTTCGCGCCCTAAAGTTGCGCGACCTAGAAGGGAGACTAACAATCCACCTAGACCAACTGCTGCGGTAATCGCGATTGGGCGAAGGCCAGTAATTGTTTCGGTAAGTGAATCAGATGAATCAACACCTACCAACATAAGAATAAAGAGGAAGAGCATCATCACGGCGCCGGTATAAACGATTACTTGTACTACACCAAGAAATGCCGCACCTTGTGCAATGTAGAAAATTGCAAGTGTGATCATTACCCAAGCAAGCAATAGCGCAGAATGCACTGCTTTCTTAACGAGCAACATTCCAAGTGCGGCAGCAACTGAAAGCGGAGCTAAGATCCAAAAAAGCGCGGCTTCAGGACCTTGAATAGTTAGTAGCGGTTGCATTACTTCTGCTCCTGTGAAGGATGTGCTTCCGTAACATCGCCGTTGTAATAGTTGGTATCTGTAGATCCTGGATACATTGGATGCGGTGGCGGCAACATTCCAGCACGTAGCGGACCAAGTAAGTCATCTTTTTCAAAGATCAACTTACTGCGAGTTGAATCAGCAAGTTCATATTCATTTGTCATCGTCAGCGCACGTGTTGGACACGCTTCGATGCAAAGTCCGCAGAAAACACAACGCAGGTAATTAATTTGATAAACCTTGCCGTATCGCTCCCCCGGTGACATCTGGTTATCAGGGGTGTTATCGGCGCCTTCAACATAAATCGCATCTGCTGGGCATGCCCAAGCACAGAGTTCGCAACCGATACATTTTTCTAGACCATCTGGGTGGCGATTTAACTGATGGCGACCATGAAAACGTTCTGCAGTTGGCTCTTTAACTTCTGGATACTGAACTGTGTTGACCTTCTTAAACATGGTGGCAAAGGTGAGCCAAAAGCCCTGCAATTGCACCCAAAAGGTCTTCGGTCCAGGTTGATCTACTTTTTCATATGCAACCGATGTGATGTCGACTTCATTTGAACCTTGTGGTTGCAATGAATTGGATTCGTTCTGATCAGCCACGATCGCCTCCTTGTTGAGAAACGTTGATGGTTGTTATTTCAGATGGAAGGGATGGAACAGCAAAATCTGGCGCTGCAGGTTCTGGATGAACCACTGACGTGCGCTTATTCTTAGAATTTTCAAAGGCTGTTGAAATTCCTAAGACAACCAGAACAACCACGCCGGCAAAACCAAAGGTGACAACTCGAGATTGGCTAGTTGTTGAGATAATTCGCAAAGTTGCGACTACCAAGATCCAGAGCAATGAGACTGGAATCAAAACTTTCCAACCAAATTGCATGAACTGGTCATAGCGCAGGCGCGGAAGTGTTCCGCGCAACCAAACAAAGATAAAGAAGAAGAATAAGACTTTTATAAAGAACCAGATAAGGGTGAACCAACCACCCAGCCATTGCTCGGTAAAGCCAAGACCTGGAATTGCATGGTAGCCACCAAGGAACAAAGTTGTTGCCAGCGCAGAGACGGCGATGATGTTTACATATTCGGCCAAGAAGAAGAGTGCGAATTTCAGTGATGAGTACTCGGTGTGGAATCCACCAACGAGTTCGCCTTCGGCTTCTGCCAAGTCAAATGGTGCACGGTTTGTTTCGCCAACCATAGAAATTGCATAGATAACAAATGATGGGAACAGAACAAGTCCATACCACCAGGTGTCCTGCTGGGCCTGCACGATTGCAGATGTAGACATAGAACCTGAGTAGATAAAGACGGCGACGAGTGAAAGTCCCATCGCAATTTCATAGGAAATAACTTGCGCACTTGAACGAAGCCCGCCAAGTAATGGATATGTCGAACCAGATGACCAACCGGCAAGCACAATTCCATAAACCCCAACTGATGCAATTGCCAGAACGTATAGAACTCCAACTGGCAGATCAGTTAACTGCATAACAGTTTCTTCACCGAAGAAATTAACTGGGCCAGTAAGTGGCATGACCGCAAAGGCCATAAATGCAGCTGTTGCGCTGATAATTGGCGCGATAATAAATACGACTTTATCTGCAGCGGCCGGAATTAAATCTTCCTTCAGCGCCAGCTTCACACCATCAGCAAGTGCCTGAATTAGTCCAAACTTGCCAACGCGGTTTGGTCCAACGCGCATCTGCATGCGAGCCACAATGCGACGTTCTCCCCAAACAGACATGATCGTTAGAAAAACACAAACCACGAAAACAATTAGCGCTTTGAGAGTAATAATCCAACCTGGATCATCTAATAAAAGCGTTGCGTTATTCATGCCTTCACCACCGATACAACATCGCCGTGCACGGCATTAAGTGAAATTAGGGCTTGCGTGCCAAATGAATTACGTGGCACCCAAACGGCATCATCGTGAATATCTTCAACCAGTGCTGGCAAAGAGATAGAGCCATGTGAGTTAGATACCCGCAAAATGTCGCCATCTTTAACACCAATTGATTCGGCGCGCTTTGGAGAAATCACTGCAACAGATTTACGAGCAGTTCCAGCCAAGTTTGCTTCACCCTTTTGCAGAGTTCCGAGATCTAACAAACGGCGCCATGAGGTAAGTAGCGCTTCGCTATTTGAAACACTCTTCGCACCAGTTGGTGTAACACTTGAAAGTTGCACGCGAGCACCATCCCATTTACCAAGGGATGCAATCTCACGCGCTGCTTGTGTGACAGTTCCAAGCATTATGGATTCGCCCATCACATCAGCAAGTGCGGACAAGATGCGCAGATCAGAACGATTTAGTGAATCAGATACTGCCGCATCAAAGGCACGCGGGCGACCTTCCCAGTTCAGGAATGATCCTGATTTTTCAGTAATGGCCGCAACCGGCAGCACCACATCTGCAACATCGGTAACGGCTGATGCTGCGATTTCAAGTGAGATAACGAAAGACTTTTTAAGTGCTGCAAGTGCGGCTGCACTATTTGGCATATCAAGTGGATCTACGCCACCGATTACGACTGCATCTAGTTCACCAGAATTAAGCGCTGTAATGATTTCAGAAGTTGTGCGACCTGGATTTCCAGGAAGTGTTGGAACACCCCAAACAGCTGCAATGTCTACGCGGGCCGCCGCATCAGATACTGGGCGAGCACCTGGCAGAAGTGCGCCAATCGCTCCGGCCTCAAGTGCGCCACGTTCGCCAGCGCGACGCGGAATCCAGGCAATCTTTGCTCCAGTTTTATCGGCAACGTTGGAAATAGTTGAAAGTAATCCTGC
>CANLHI010000015.1 GCA_947490845.1 Actinomycetota bacterium
GATGCCGATTCGTCCAGAAGCTACACATACTGGCAATCCAACAGCCCCTACTGCTGGCCCATCAATCAAATTAGCAAACGGAGAGAACGTCGAACTCTCCTGGCAAGAGCGCGCACTCTGCGCACAAACAGATCCAGAAGCATTCTTTCCTGAAAAGGGTGGCTCAACTCGCGAAGCAAAGCGCGTCTGCCTTTCTTGCGATGTTCGCCAAGAATGTTTGGAATACGCGCTCGCACATGACGAGCGTTTTGGAATCTGGGGTGGACTCTCCGAACGTGAGCGTCGCCGTTTGAAGCGCCGCCCAGCGTAACTCTTATGAGTTCACATCGCGTCACCGCGATTCTTGTACTTCACGACGGTGCACGTTGGTTACCTGAGGTTGTTGCATCTCTTACTTCGCAAACGTATCCGGTAAATCAGAGTGTTGCTGTCGATACGGGTTCCGAAGATGGTTCAGCAAAACTTGTTAAAGGTGCGCGCATTCCAGTTCTACCGATGGCCCGTGATACCGGATTTGGTGAAGCTATCGGACATGCTGTTTCGACTCTTCCGAAAATTCTTGATCCAGAACGTGAATGGATCTGGCTGATCCACGATGATTTAACGCTGGATCCAAACGCCTTAGCAAATTTAATTGCTGAAGTTGATACAAAACCTAGCGTTGCAATGGCTGGTCCAAAGCTATTGGGTTGGCATGACCATACACATTTATTGGAAATCGGAGTAAGCATTGCCGCCAATGGAAATCGTTGGACTGGATTGGAGACTTCCGAGTATGACCAAGGACAACGTGATGGTGTGCATGAAGTCCTTGCAGTAAGTACCGCCGGCGCACTAATTCGCAGAGATGTTTTTGAACAACTAGGTGGATTCGATCCCAATTTAGATCTCTTCCGTGATGACGTTGACTTTGGTTGGCGTCTTTACTCCGCGGGGTACACAGCAATTGCAGTATCTAGCGCCATCGCCTTTCACGCTGAAGCCTCTGCCAATGAACGTCGCACAGTTGATGTTGCAGAAGCGTTCCTGCATCGCCCCTTACTTCTTGATCGCCGCAACGCGGCCTATGTTCTCTTAGTCAATTCTGCTTGGTGGCTGCTTCCGATTCTTGCTGTTCAACTATTGGCCGGTGCGATATTTCGCGCAGTCGGATTTTTATTCGCAAAATTACCCGGTTATGCCAGCGATGAAATTTTGGCTATTGGTGCGCTGATTCTGCAACCTGCAGATTTAATTAAAGCGCGAAAAGTTCGAAGGACTAATCGCTTAGTACCTTCCGGAATTGTTTCAAGGTTTATTCCATCACGTTGGTCGCAGACACGACTAGCGCTCTCTAGGTCTGCAGAATGGATTCGTACTCAACTTTTCCCCGTCGAAATAACTGAAGTTCGCGAGATTTCTGTACTAGATGAAAATTTAGATGAAGAGGATTTACTGACTCCAGCGTCTAATCGCAGCTGGACGAATCTACTGAAGCGACCGCTCGTTGCACTTCCACTATTCCTTTTTTTCTTAACCATCCTTTGGTCTCGTAACCGTTTCGGTGCGCTATCGGGTGGTGCTTTGCCAGAACAACCAAATGGCGTGAGCGATCTCTGGGATATTTACTTCAGCGGATGGCACTCAATTGCCATGGGAACTAGCGCTGCTGCGCCTCCTTGGCTAGCGGTCATAGCTATTTCTGCTACTCCCCTTTTGGGCAGCGTGAAGTTTTTTATAGCAGCACTTTTTTTCTTGGCCCCCTTAGCAATGGCAGCAACGTTGCATATGCTTCTGAAACGGCTATCTGATAACCGCTGGCTCACAGTCTCATCTGCAGTGCTATATGCCATTTCACCTGTTGCAATTTCGGCTGTAAATTCCGGCAGGCTTGCCACGGTAGTAATTCTCATTCTACTTCCGTTATTAATTATCACGGCAAGTAGCTGGCGAGATATTGATAAAAACTCATGGCGCCGGATATTTTTCATCTCACTTCAAGTTGCGATTTTGGCAGCATTCTCACCAATTATTTTCTTATTGGGGATCGCCTTAACTGGTATCGCAATTTATCGTGACTACCTTGATAGCGATCAAGGTTTAAATCCAGAATTGTTTAATGATCGTCTCTATCGGCGAATTGCGTTGGTCGTTACACCGCTGCTGCTTTGCGCACCATGGAGTTTTGAATTGATATTGAACCCAAATAGGTTTCTTATTGATGCTGGTTTCTTAATTCCAGGCGGCGGACCAAATTTAGCGATTCTCGGAAATCCTGGAGGACCAGGGTCTCTGCCACTGGCCGTGCTGAGTCCGTTATCAATCATTCTTGGCATTTCCCTCTTTTCATCCACGCGGGCACGTCGCGTTGCTGAATTCGGTTTCTTTTCGTTGCTGGCGGCAGTACTCATTAGCGCAATATCTATAACCGGAAACGGAAGCTTGGTTCCAACCAGAATTTATTCTGGAACGCTAATGACTATTACAACAGTGTCTGCGATCTGCGCCGCAGTAATAATGTTAGATAAATTACGAGATCGACTAATTGCCACAAATATCAATTTTCGACATATATCCGCTGCAACGCTCCTGGTAGCAACAATTATTTATGCGCTTTCTTCAATCGGCTGGATCGTAACCAAAGGTGCAACCTCACCGTTGCAAACTGGCAGAGATATTGTTCTGCCTGCATTTTTAGCCATTGAGAGTGACGCTAAAACTTTAGTGCTTCGCCCGCGCACATCTGGTAAAGAAGTAACACTTAACTATTACTTGGCACGTGGAGGCGATATAACTCTTGGTCAACCGGATTTGGCGCCACAAGATCGAGAACAGATATCAAATGCGGTACGTGAATTAACCGATGGCAGTGGACTAACTTCCAGTACTACTTTTGCAGTACACGGCATTAAGTATCTATTTTTAAAAAGCCCAGTCGATGAAAACGTTGCCAGAGTAATTGATGGTTTAGGTGGCTTCAATCGGGCATCCTCTACCAACGCCGGCATTGTTTGGAAAACTGTAGGAAATACTGGGCAAGTTTTATTTAAAGATACTTCAGGTAAGGGTTCAGTCTTGGTGGAAGGAATCCTTGGAATAACGGTAAGTGCTCCGGGTGAAATGACTTTAACCGAAAATTACAGCCTGGGTTGGCGTGCAATGCAAGATGGACAAAGGTTGCAGCGCACACGAAGTGTCGATGGCCTGCCAGTATTCACCGTAGAAAAACCTGGGCTAGTTACCTTGATGTATGACGGAACGGCTCGCCGTGCTTGGGTTTCATTGCAAGTGGTTGTCCTTGTAACTGTATTAGTTATGGCGCTCCCTGCCGGCCGACGTCGACGCGAGATCGAAGATGCGGAGTTAGCATGAGATTTAAGCGCCCAGCGGCCCTTGTCGGATCTGTAGTTGCAACTCTCTTTATAGCCAACGGAGTTAGCGTTGGATTATCAAAAGACGAGTTCTCTACAAATTATCCAGCGGTAGTTTGCCCTCCAACTCCTAATAATTTGACTACTGCAATCTCACTTCCTTCATCAAAGACACAATTTCGCTTAACTGGTACGAAATCACTCTCGCTCATTCCTTCGCAAACCCTGAGGTATATGCAAGCAAAGGCCCCAGCAATCATTGAATCGCAAGGCACGACGCCAATCGTCTGGCAAATTCGCAAAGGTGTTTGGGCGGGTGCGACTATTTGTTCATCGCTACAAAATGAACAATGGTTTGTTGGCGGCGCTGCAGATGTGACAAGTAAGGGAAGAATAATGCTGGTTAACAGTGGGCTAAGTGGAGCCGTTGTTGATCTTCAGATTTGGAATGAAGTGGGTGCGCAACCAACTAAGCCCGTTACCCTAAAAGCGAACTCCTACTCTGAAATTGGTTTGGATCTACTCGCCCCAGGTTCTCGCCAAGTCGTTGTTCAAGCGATCACTCGATCGGGCAGAGTTACAAGCTATATGTTGGATGAACGCGGGAAAGGACTTCGCGCACTTGGCGGAGATATTATTAATTTCGCACCATCTGCCACTAAAGAAATCTTCATTCCGGCAATTCCACACACTATTAAGAAAGTTGGCGCTAAGTCGGTGGAGCTTCCGCATTCGTTGCGCGTACTCGTGCCCGGAGAAATTGATGCTCGAGTAACTGTAAAAGTCTTATCTGCCGATGGCACATTCATCCCCGCAGGGCTTGAAAACAAATTAGTAAAAGCGGGTTCGGTTGCAACGCTAGACCTAAGTCCAAATCTGCCCGCGGGTAAATTCGGCATCCAAATCTCATCCAATGAACCGCTGGTTGCAAGCGTATTTTCATCGACCCTAGCCGAAGGCAAGGCAGACTTCATCTGGAGCACAGCCGTTCCGGCACTTACTAAGTTCACATTAGCGACGAGCGGAATAGCTCCACAGCTAATCTTTATTGGTTCTTCAATATCAGCCGAGGCTGAATTATTCTTTACTAACGGAAAACGCAAGCAAGTAAAAATTAGCGGAAGTGAAATTGCAACCCTAAAAGTTCCCGATGGGGTTCGCTCCGTCACATTCACAAAGGTTGGTAAGGGCATTTACGGAGCAGGCTTGGTTGCAACCAAGAGTGGCTATGGATACTTCCCACTTGCTGCTGGAAGTGTCCTTACAAAGTCATCAGTGCCGCTTTCAAATATTCGCGTCTTAACTCCGTGACAATCCCAGATATTCAACGTCTTCACCACTAATCTAGGATCTATGAGTAAGTTGGCAAGAACCGGTCGCAGCTGTTCGCGAGTTAGCTGCAGAAGTCTGGCTTCGATGACCCTTACCTATATTTATGCTGATTCAACTGCGGTGCTCGGACCCCTTGCCACATTTTCAGAGCCGCACTCTTACGATTTGTGTGAAACTCATGGAAAGCGTTTGACGGTTCCAAATGGTTGGAATGTAATTAAGGAAGAAAGTTCGCAAAATCCAACAGGTCCTAGCGATGATGATCTAATGGCAATTGCAGATGCGGTGCGAGAAGTGGCCATGGTTCAAACTTCAAACGATGTGGAAGTTTTAGATAATTCAACTAGCGCCGCAAATCAACTTGGGCGTCGCGGCCACTTGCGCGCGGTGCCTTCTTAGTTTTTAATTAGCAAAACTTGCAACAGAGAGAAGAGCCTCATTTCAATCTTTAAGGCATATGACATTCGCGGTTTAGTTGATGTAGAAATTACCGCAGACTTTTGCTTTGCCACCGGCCTTGCCTTCGCCAGATTCCTGCAGCAAGAACGCGAACCAGGAACCGTCGTAATAGGTGAAGATATGCGCCCCTCATCACCTATTTTTGCTGACGCATTTTCTGCAGGTGTTACTTCACAAGGTCTAAATGTGATTCGTATCGGGCTAGCTTCAACTGACATGCTTTATTTTGCAGCCGGTAAATTGAATTTTCCTGGTGCGATGTTTACCGCTAGTCATAATCCAGCTGAATATAACGGGATTAAATTGTGTCTTAGTGGTGCGCGCCCAATCGGAAAAGAATCTGGCCTGCTTACGATCGAACGTTTTGTAAACGATGGATCGCCGATTGATTTTAGAAGCGTGGGCAATGAGAGCAACCATGACATGTTGACCGAATATGTTGATCATTTACTTAACCTGGTGGATTTATCCGATATTCACCCGCTCAAGATAGTTATTGACGCTGGAAATGGCATGGCTGGACATACTGCGCCAGCAGTATTTGCGCGCCTTGATTGTGAAGTAATTCCTATGTATTACGAATTAGATGGAACCTTCCCAAATCACGAAGCAAATCCAATCGATCCTAAGAACCTTAAAGATCTGCAGAAAGCGGTTAAGAAACATAAAGCCAATGTTGGACTTGCCTTCGATGGAGATGCTGATCGTTGCTTCTTAGTAGATGAAAGTGGCGAGCTTGTAAATCCTTCAACTCTTACCGCCCTGATTGCCGCACGCGAATTAGCCAAGAACCCGGGCGCCAGCATTATTTATAATTTAATTTCTTCGCGTGCTGTCGTAGAGATCGTGGAAGAAAGTGGTGGAAAGGCAATTCGCTCCCGAGTTGGTCACTCATACATAAAGAAGTTGATGGCAGATACCGGAGCTGTTTTCGGTGGCGAACATTCAGGTCATTTCTACTTTAAAGATTTTTGGCGCGCCGATTCTGGAATGTTGGCGGCTTTACATGCGATTGCAGCACTTGGGGAAGTAAGCGCTCCTCTGTCTAAGATTTTGAAACCTTACTGCCGCTACGTGGCAAGTGGTGAAATTAATTCAGAGGTCTTAGATGCGCAAAGTTCGATGAATCAAATTGCAGAAAAATTTGGTGAATCTGCGGGCAATGAAGTTGATCATCTTGATGGCCTTACCGTAAATGGCGATACCTGGTGGTTTAACGTCCGCGCTTCGAATACCGAGCCTCTACTTCGTTTAAATGTCGAAGCCAAGACACAAGCACGCATGGAAAAGATAAGAGATGAGGTGCTCGCCACAATCCGTGGCTAGCGTCTAAATAGCCAGTTTGGGTCGGTGCGCGCTAATCTATGCCAAGAGCCGCCTAGCAAAGTAGAGCCCTACGCCTTAGGTAAGCACAGTCCAATCAACTGTTATTAATTACCATTTAGGGAGAAGACCATGAATTCACCAGTTACAACAACACTTCCAAAACACGATATCGCTGACGCGTCACTTGCAGCCGAAGGCCGCAAGAAGATTGAATGGGCAGAACGTAATATGCCTGTTCTAGCGCAGATCCGTGAGCGCTTCGAAAAGTCAAAACCATTTACCGGCGTAAGAATCGCTGCATGCATGCACGTGACAACTGAGACAGCTAACTTGATGCGCGTATTAAAAGCAGGAGGTGCAGATATTGCCCTCTGTGCATCAAATCCACTTTCAACTCAAGATGACACAGCAGCAGCACTTGTTCACGAATACGGGATTTCGGTATTTGCACGTAATTCTGTTGATCGTGACGGTTACTACTCACATATTAACGCTGCCTTAGATATCGAACCCCATCAAGTATTCGATGATGGTTGCGACCTCGTCAACACTCTTCACACAACTCGTAAAGAATTACTTCCAAATATCGCCGGTGGTTGCGAAGAGACCACAACTGGCGTAATCCGTCTTAACCAAATGGCTAAAGATGGTGCACTTACTTTCCCAATGATCGCTGTTAATGACACCGATACCAAGCACATGTTCGATAACCGTTACGGAACCGGTCAATCAACACTTGACGCTGTCTTCCGCGCGACCAATTTCCTACTCGCCGGACGCATCGTCGTCGTAGCGGGATTTGGTTACTGCGGTAAGGGCGTTGCAGAACGCGCAAAGGGCATGGGCGCTGATGTTGTTATTACCGAAATCGACCCAACAAAGGCGCTAGATGCCATGATGCAGGGATTCCGCGTCATGCCAATGCTTGATGCTGCAAAGGTCGGCGACGTATTTATCACTGTTACAGGTAACCGTGATGTATTGCGTGATGAGCACTTTGCGGTAATGAAAGATGGCGCAATCATGGCTAACTCAGGCCACTTTGATATCGAAATTGATGTTGCATGGCTTGAACAAAACGCTAAGAAGAAGAATGCAAAGATGCGCCACCAAACAGATGAATATGTACTCGCTGATGGTCGCCGCTTACTGCTTCTTGCTGAGGGCCGTTTGGTTAACCTAGGAGCTGCAGAAGGCCACCCAGCATCAGTAATGGATATGTCATTCTCTGATCAAGCGCTAACTGCTGAATACTTAGTTAAGGAAGCGAAGAACCTTCCAGCGGGCGTTCACAACGTTCCAACTTATATCGATAAGGAAGTTGCTAGCCTGAAGTTAATTTCAATGGGCGGACGAATCGATACATTAACTCCTGCACAAGATATGTACCTGAACTCTTGGGAGCACGGTAGCTAATGACCTTAGTTATGGTCGTCGATGACGACCAGGATCTTGCGGAGATGCTTGGCATCGTTTTAACAGGTGCCGGCATCGACGTAGATCTAGTAAGTCGCGGTGATGAGGTTCTGGAGGTTTTTAGAAATAACCCTCCAGATCTTGTTCTGCTAGATGTAATGCTGCCCGGTCTTGATGGAATAGAAGTATGTAAGTTAATTCGCGCCGAATCTATGGTGCCGATCATCATGCTTAGCGCAAAAGGCGATACCCATGATGTGGTTCTAGGGCTGGAAGCCGGCGCCGATGATTACATGGTTAAACCATTTCGTCACGCTTCAGAATTAGTTGCTCGAATTAGAACTCGTTTGCGCCGTACCAATGCAGATGTTTCGGGGTTGCTAACAATTGGCGATCTTTCGATAGATGTGAACGCTCACGAAATTATTCGCGGCGGTAAGAAGATCGCACTGACCCGATTGGAATTTGATCTCTTGGTCGCACTTGCGAAAGAGCCTGGCAGAGTGTTTTCTCGCGATGCGCTGCTCGGTGAAGTTTGGGGATATCGCCACTCAACGGATACCCGCTTAGTAAACGTTCACGTACAACGCTTGCGTTCAAAAGTTGAGCATGATCCAGAGCACCCCGCAATTGTTATGACAGTTCGTGGAGTTGGATATAAAGCTGGAGTTTTGGGCGGTTCTTAGAATGAACCGCATAGTAAAGAAAGTCAGAACTTCGCTGGCTTCTAAAGTTATCGTTTCAACAGTTCTGCTCTCACTAGGCGTTGTTTGGATAACCGGATCTGCTCTGTATTCGCAATTATCTGCGGGCGTTAAGCAGGTAAATCTCGAAACATCTCTCGCTGAGGCTCGTTCCTCATTTTTCAACGCGCAGTATCAGTTCTTATTGGTAGACGGGGCCCAAAATTCAATTATCACTAAAACTGTGCAGGAAATCATTATCTCTTCAACGGCAGTCAGTCTTAATCAAGATCGCAAATCTATCTTTTTGAGTCGCTTCAGTACAGTCACAAGTTCCGATTTAGATATAGCGGCAATTGACTACAGCACCGTAACTGATGAACTAGATGTCTCTTCCTTTCCCGCTGAATTGCGGAAGCGAGTTCAAACTAGTGATTTAGTTGAATATGAATATGCCACGGTTAGTTACAACAATCGCGCAGATGCAGAAGTTTTAATAGCAGGTCGAAGAATAGCGATTCCAGATTCTGGAAACTATGAAATGTATCTGGTTTATTCGCTTACAAATCAGAACACTACTCTTTCTCTGATAACCAACTCATTACTAGTAACTGGCTTCGCTCTACTATTTCTGATCGGTTTAATCACCTGGCTTGTTGTGAGACAAGTTGTGAAGCCGGTGCGCGAAGCAGCTCGTATTGCTCAGCAGTTTACTGAAGGTGATTTCTCAAAGCGTATGCAAGTCGAGAGCTCTGATGAAATTGCAACCTTAGGCAATGCATTTAACGATATGGCGCTCTCCTTGGAATCGCAGATTTCTCGATTAGAGAATTTATCTCGCGTCCAGCAACGATTTGTCTCTGATGTTTCTCATGAGCTGCGAACTCCGCTAACGACGCTGCGCATGGCCTCAGAAGTTATATATGGGCAACGCGAAAAATTTGATCCCACTATTGCGCGAAGTTCAGAATTACTTGTCGCACAGCTAGACCGATTTGAAGGCCTGCTAGAAGATTTACTTGAGATCAGTAGATTCGACGCTGAAGTTGCGGTGCTTGAACCAATTGACTTTGACTTAGTTAGTTTGATTAAGCGTTGCTCGGCAGATTTGCTTAGCCATGAAGTCGGCCAGCAATTAGTCATAAATATTGACCACGCCACTGAGCAGGTAATGATCAAGGCGGATATTCGCCGGGTAGAGCGAATTATGCGCAATTTGTTATCTAATGCTTTAGATCATGCTGAGGATATGCCAGTAGATGTAACGATTATTTCGACAAGCACAGAAGTTGGTGTCGGAGTTCGAGATCATGGCGCCGGAATTGAACCTTCGGTTCTCTCGCGCGTATTTGATCGTTTTTGGCGCGCCGATCCGTCGCGTGCTCGAGTACGTGGAGGCACCGGACTTGGACTTTCGATCGCGCTAGAAGATGCGCGGCTACACAATGGCGAACTAGATGCATGGGGTGCACCAGGTTTTGGCGCACATTTTGTGATGACCTTGCCGCGAATTGCTGGCGAGCAAATAAGCGGGCGTCCCATTCGCTCACAACCTGCTGACTATCCTCAGACCACTTAAAAGCGCTCACGATTTCTAGTCTTTATTGCACGATTTGGCAATGAAGAAATCCCCGGTGAAGAATTTAGCTGACTTAATATTTCCCTCTAGATGCATCGGTTGCTCTCAACTTGGAATTTCAATTTGTTCTAATTGCAGAAGCAGTTGGCATCCCCATACTTATTTCCGCGAAGTCAGCGTGGAAGGAAGTACTTATCCCGTTATATCCTCAGTTCAATATTCACCAATTGCTTCTCGAGTTTTGCTTAGCGCAAAAGAGTCAAATATTGCTGCGGCAGATAAGTTATTGATAGACGCAATTTCTCACTCGCTCAGCTATTTTATAAAACGTTTTGGAGGAAGGACTTTGGTTGCAATTCCTTCACGTCGATCTGCCACAAGAAAGCGCGGCCGAAACTTTCTCAGCGAAATCACCTCGGAAGCGGCTAGAATTTCTGAAAATAAAATATCGTTTATTGACACAAAAATATTAATACATTCCAGAAGCGTTAAGGATCAATCTGCTCTTAACTCAAAGCAACGAGTATCAAATGTTTCGGGCGCCTTAGCTGTGCCTAGCAACTTCAAACCCAGAATCGGCGGTGGGAATATTGGTCCACTGATCATTGTTGATGATCTAATAACCACCGGGGCGACCCTGGCGGAAGCGATACGGGCTTTGCGTGCCGCAGGTTTTGAGGTCAAAGGCGCGGTAACAGGTGCCTTCGCCAAACCCCTACGATAAGGGGGTTGATTTTAGAATGGGAGCGTAAATGTCGAAGATTGTTGATCGGATCATGCGAGCTGGCGAAGGCAAAATTCTTCGCGATCTCAGCAAGGTTGTAGATCAAGTCAACGCATTTGAGCCTGCGATTTCTCCGCTATCTGACGAGAGTTTGCGAGCAAAGACTGACGAATTCAAATCTCGATTTGCAGGTGGCGAGAGCCTTGATGATTTACTACCTGAAGCATTCGCAGTTATTCGCGAAGCAGCCAAAAGAACTCTCGGACAACGCCATTACGATGTGCAGATAATGGGTGGAGCCGCACTCCATCGTGGCAATATCGCCGAAATGCGCACCGGTGAAGGAAAGACCTTGGTTGCGACACTTCCTTCTTACCTAAACGCTCTCGCTGGCCGTGGCGTTCACGTTGTCACAGTTAATGATTACCTCGCTGAACGTGATAGCGAATGGATGGGGCGTATTCACCGCTTTTTAGGGTTAAGCGTTGGTGTGATCGTAAATAGCATGACCCCTGCCGAACGTCGTGCGGCTTATAACTCTGATATTACATATGGCACAAATAATGAATTTGGTTTTGATTATTTGCGTGACAACATGGCGTGGTCTCTCGAAGATTGCGTTCAGCGCGATCACTTCTTTGCAGTAGTTGACGAAGTTGACTCTATTTTAATCGATGAGGCAAGAACTCCTTTGATCATAAGTGGCCCGGCTGATAAAGCAACCAAGTGGTACGTCGAGTTTGCCAACATTGTAGATAAATTACAGCGCAATACTCACTACGAAGTAGATGAAAAGAAAAAGACGGTTGGAATCTTAGAAGATGGCGTTTCCAAAGTTGAAGAGCTTCTAAAGATTGAGAACCTTTACGAAGCAGCTAATACAACGCTTATTGGCTATTTAAATAACGGTGTCCGTGCCAAGGAACTATTCAAGCGCGATAAAGATTATGTAGTCATGAATGGTGAGCTTCTAATCGTTGACGAGCACACTGGACGCATGTTGGCTGGTCGCCGCTACAGCGATGGCCTGCACCAAGCGCTAGAAGCTAAAGAACGAATTGATATTAAAGATGAAAACCAGACGCTAGCCACAATCACTTTGCAGAATTATTTCCGTCTATACGAAAAGATTTCAGGTATGACTGGTACTGCGATGACTGAGGCATCTGAATTCCATCAGATCTACAGACTCGGTGTGGTTCCAATTCCAACTAACCGCCCTATGCAGCGCTTAGATCAAGCGGATTTGGTTTATAAGACTGAACTCGGCAAATTTATGGCAGTCACTAAAGATATCGTCGAGCGCCATCGCAAGGGTCAGCCAGTTCTTGTCGGAACTGTTTCAGTTGAAAAATCAGAAGAACTTTCGTCCCTGCTAAAGAAATCTGGAATTCCGCACGAAGTTCTAAATGCTAAGCATCACGAACGCGAAGCATCAATCATTGCGCGCGCCGGTGTCGCGGGCGCAGTAACCGTTGCCACAAATATGGCAGGTCGCGGAACAGACATCATGCTCGGCGGAAATCCCGAATTTATGGCTGACTTTGAACTACAACGTCGTGGACTTTCACCAGTTGATAATCCAACTGAATACGAAGCGGCATGGCCAGATGAAATTACTAAACAGAAGGCCGCCGTTGCCAAGGGTCACGAAGATGTAGTCGCACTCGGCGGGCTCTACGTACTCGGCACTGAACGTCACGAATCTCGTCGTATCGATAACCAGCTGCGCGGTCGTTCTGGTCGCCAAGGCGATCCAGGTGAATCTCGCTTCTATCTCTCACTACAAGATGATTTGATGCGTCGCTTTAATTCAGCGCTAGTAGAACGCTTCTTATCTGCTGCTGGCTTGCCAGATGATGAACCTATCGAATCAAAGATGGTCAGTAATGCGATTCGCTCAGCCCAGACTCAGGTTGAAGCTCAAAACTTTGAAATACGAAAGAATGTTTTAAAATAT
The DNA here is from genome assembly GCA_947490845.1 of Actinomycetota bacterium. Taxonomy (GTDB): domain Bacteria; phylum Actinomycetota; class Actinomycetes; order Nanopelagicales; family Nanopelagicaceae; genus Planktophila. The sequence goes on from CANLHI010000015.1 coordinate 12,830, forward strand.
GACGATGTAATGAACCGTCAGCGCGAAGTTATTTACGGTGAGCGCCGCTTGGTTCTAGAAGGTGAAGATATTTCACCTCAAGTTCAAACATTCTTGGCAGATACCTTGGTTGCCTACGTTACAGCCGAAACCGCACAAGGTTTTGGTGAAGATTGGGATTTAGATCGACTTTGGCAGGCGCTAAAACTTGTCTATCCGATCTCGTTTACCCCCGATGAGCTAATCGCCAAAGTTGGTTCACGAGCAGCGATTGATTCAGAGTATTTATCAGCAGAAATTTTGGAAGATGCCACCGCTGCATATGAAAAGCGCCAATTAGATCTTGGCGCAGAAATTATGCGCGAACTTGAGCGAAAAGTTTTGCTTTCAGTTCTAGATCGCAAATGGCGCGAGCATCTCTATGAGATGGATTATTTGCAAGAAGGAATTGGTCTTCGCGCTATGGCGCAACGCGATCCGCTGGTTGAATACCAACGTGAAGGCTACGAACTATTTTCTGCGATGATGGATGGAATAAAGGAAGAGCTTGCTAGTTTGGTATTTCACGTTCAGGTATCTGTCGAAGGAGATGGATCTGAAGTCAAGGCTGCCGGTATTTCAAAGAAGCCAACAAACGTTGCGCCTTTGCAATACACAGCCGCTGACGAATCAGGGATTTCGAATAAGGGTGACGTTTCCAGAAATAGCCCTTGCCCGTGTGGTTCAGGTAAGAAATACAAACGATGCCACGGTGGTGCTTAAGCCCTTATGCGCGGGTACTTGCCAGTTACGGTCGATGAGATCGCCGATTTTATTAAAACAGGTTCAATGGAATGCGGTCCACTTTACGCGCCGACAATTAAATTTCTAACTGCCAATAACGATATGGATGATGAAGAGGGCGAATTTTCCCTATCAATGCTGGCCGCTGATGAAGCGCTAGAAATGCGTGCCTCAGAGAAAAGTCCTGGGTTTATTTTGGCGCTAGAAGTTAGCGATCAACAGATATCTGAGCATGGTGAAAACTTTGTTATTTTGAAAGAACTTGCGCAATGGGAGAGCGTGCAATGCGCCTTCTTGGTTTCCCCAGATGGTGAAGAGCTCACTTGGTTTGCAACTCAAGAAATTTCTAACTCACTCAGCGAATGGTTAAAGGCATAAGCGATGCCGCATCTTGAAGCATTCTTACGTGAGCGCAGTCCGCTAGATCAAAACCAACTGCGTCGCATCAGAGAGTTAACCTCAGATTGGCAATTGCTGGCAGATCTATCTTTTGCGGACTTAATTTTATGGGTGCCACTTCGTAAAGATTTTAAGAGTTGGCCAACTGGTTATGTTGCGGTCGCGCATATCAGACCAACAACTGCAGCCACTGTTTTTCCACAAGAGGTACTAGGGGAAGAGATATCTTGGGGATCACGGCCGCGAATTGATCAGGCGCTATCAGCTGCTGAAATTATTAGAGATGCCCAGCCAGAAAAATTCGGTGAACTTTTAATCAAGGAAGAAACTATTCCTGTGATTTTAAATGAACAAGTCATCGCCGTGATTTCACGTCACCGCAATGCAGAACTTATGCGCCAGCCGAGCCGCCTAGAATTAAATTATCGAGAAGTTGCTCATAATGTATTTCGAATGGTGGCTGAAGGAACATTTCCATATACCGAACACAGCGAACTCTTTGACCCTGCCGTGCGCGTAGGAGATGGCCTCATTCGCCTTGATATCAATGGCGTAATTACTTATGCCAGCCCAAATGCTAAATCAGCTCTTAATCGCATGGGTTGGGCTGATGAATTAGAAGGAAAAAATCTAGGCGAAGTCGCGCGAAAGGTTTCTTTGGTTAAAGCAGATGCGCATGAAGAAGCAATTGAAGTTAGTCTGAGTGGAAAATCCTTACGTCGCGTCGAAATCGAAAATCTAGGTGGGACAATTGATTTAATGGCTCTGCCTTTACTCGCTGGGGCAGATCGAATTGGAGCGATCGTCCTGCTGCAGAACGTGACAGAGCTACGCCGTCGCGAGCGAGAACTCGTAACTAAAGATGCAACTATTCGCGAGATTCATCATCGGGTAAAGAATAATTTACAAACCGTATCTGCACTGCTGCGTCTGCAATCGCGCCGCATTGAAGACCCGGCAGCCAGTGCTGCGCTAAATGAAGCGGTACGTCGCATCGCCTCAATTGCCTTGGTACACGAAACCCTTTCCAGTAGCGCCGAAGCATCTGTCGCCTTCGATGATGTCCTAGATCGCCTGGTCACTCATGCGCTAGAACTCAGTCCGCGGATGGGTGAGCTACAGATTTCTCGGGATGGCGCCCTGGGTTCACTTGATCCCAGAATTGCCACACCGCTATCACTTGTCGTAACAGAGTTAATTCATAATGCGCTAGAACATGGCCTGGCAGTTTCGGGTGAGAATTTAAAAATTGAAGTTAATCGCGAGGGCGATGTTGCAACGCTAATTATCTTTGATGATGGAATCGGATTACCTGAAGGATTCTCGCTCTCTGAATCAGCAAATTTAGGGCTTCAAATTGTTCGCACGCTAACCGAGAATGAGTTAAAAGGATCTATAAATTTGGTTCGCACAGCGCGCGGCACCGAAGCGCAGCTAAAATTTCCGCTTTAGAAACTGTTGTTCTGCTCCACCATGCGAGCACGATTACGTGCAGCGCGACGTTTGAGTGCGCGACGCTCATCCTCCGATAAGCCGCCCCAGACGCCAGCATCTTGGCCGCTCTCAAGTGCCCAAGCAAGACAGGCATCTTTTACAACACAGCGATTACAGACTTTTTTCGCTTCCTCGATCTGAGTCAGAGCGGGGCCAGTGTTACCTACCGGGAAGAAGAGTTCAGGATCTTCATCGCGGCATGCCGATTGATGTCGCCAATCCATGGGTGAACTCCTTAATACAAGCGGGGAACAGAAGAAAATACAAACGCAACGAGGTGCGTAAGTGGGTAATTCTCCCTGTTAACACCAATATAAACAAGGACGTAGCGAAAAGAATTCAGAAAATTTTGGTGATATATATCGCGTGCCCCCGACAGGAATCGAACCTGTGCACCCGCCTCCGGAGGGCGGTGCTCTATCCCCTGAGCTACGGGGGCGCAGGTATAGGAGAAGGTTACCCAATCTTGAAAGTTAAATAGAGCGCAATCTGCAAACTCCTGAAAGAATGCGCGTTATGACAACATCATCTGCATACTTTGCAACAGGTTGCTTCTGGGGCGCTGAGCGTCGCTTCTGGAAGATCGCCGGTGTGACTGATACCAGCGTGGGTTATATGGGTGGTAATACTTCAAATCCAAGTTACGAAGAGATCTGCACCGGGCGCACCGGCCATGCCGAAATGGTTAAAGTCGATTTTGATCCCAACTTAGTTTCATACCAACGTCTGCTTGAAGAATTTTGGACGATGCATGATCCGACTTCGTTAAATGCGCAGGGTGGGGATATCGGTACCCAATACCGCAGCTCAATTTATGCAACTAACACCGAGCAGATGGAGACCGCGCTCGCCAGCCGTGATACCTATCAGTCAGCGCTCGATGCAGCAGGCTTGGATCAAATTGTCACCGAAATCCTGCCTATAGAAAACACAAAATACTATTTAGCCGAGGAGTATCACCAGAGATATTTGGAGAAGAATCCAAATGGATATGACTGCCATTCCACCACAGGCATCGCTTTCCCAAAGTTGGCGGCAAAGTGAGCGCTAAGAAAGTCGAGATTGACGAGGCTGCACTAAAGGCAAAGCTCGATCCGCTTTCTTATGATGTCCTGCGAAATTCAGCAACCGAGCGCCCATTTACCGGTGAATATACCGATACTGAAACAGTTGGTATCTATAGCTGCAAAGCCTGTAACTCAGAACTATTTCGATCAGAGACTAAGTTTCATTCCGGTTGTGGCTGGCCTTCCTTTTACGCGCCAACTGCAGCAGATGCGGTTACGTTAATTGAAGATAGGTCGTTGGCACCACGTGTTCGCACCGAAGTCCGTTGCGCTTCATGTGATTCGCACTTAGGCCATGTTTTTGAAGGCGAAGGTTATGACGTTCCCACTGATCAGCGCTGGTGCATTAACTCAGTTTCCATGATCTTGGAAGCCAAGTAGTACCTTTTCATTTTCGCGCCACCTATCGCTAATTCAGGCTTAACTGGCATACTCATCACTATGCACGAGCGTCAAATAGTTATTCCATCACTTGCCGAACTGCAGACCCACCGCAGTGAAAAGTGGCGTGGCTTCCCGCATGATGTCTTGCCGCTGCCAGTAGCGGAAATGGACTTTCCCGTTGCAGATCCAATTCGCGAAGTCTTGCTCGACATGGTTAAAACTTCTGATTTGGGATATCTAGGTTCGATACCAGAACTCGGCACATCATTTGCCGGATTTGCCAAACGACGTTGGGATTGGTCAGTTAATCCACTTCATGTTCGTGCCGCAACTGATGTGGGAGTTGCAATAGTTGAACTTTTGCGGGTTTTCACTAAGCCAGGAGATAAAGTTTTATTTAGTTCACCGATTTATCAAAACTTCTATACCTGGATGCGCGAAACCCAGGTTGAAATGGTGGATGTTCCCCTCAGACTTGATTCCGATTCAAGTGATCAAACTGGCTGGAGCCACGATTGGGCTGGAATTGAAGCAGCGTATAAAAGTGGCATCGTTGTGCACCTGCTTTGCAGCCCGCATAATCCCCTTGGGAAGGTCTATACCCGCGAAGATCTTTTACGTATCATCGAATTAGCAAAGCGATATGGCGTAGTCGTAATCTCCGATGAAATTCACGCCCCGCTCACTTATAAAGAACAACCTTTTATTCCTTTCCTATCCTTAGGGGAAGCGGCTGCAGAGGTTGGAATTGCAGTATCAGCCGCTAGTAAAGGCTGGAATATCGCAGGCTTGAAATGCGCAATTATCATTTCGCAATCTGAAAAAATGCACCAGAAATTAAATGAATTGCCGCCGGCGTTGCACTATCGCGCATCTTTACTTGGCGCCTTCGCAACAGTTGCAGCATTTGAAAAAGGTGAACCTTGGCTGGATCAGGCGATAGAGATACTGGATGAAAATCGTCAGCTAATTGCTAATTTAATCTCAGCGCGTATCCCATCGGTTAAATACGCGATGCCGCACTGCTCATATCTTGCTTGGCTCGATGTCAGCGCGCTGAATTTGGGCGATGATCCAGGGGCTGTGCTGATCGAGAAAGCCAAAGTCGCATTTAACTCGGGCCATATTTATGGCGCGCTAGGTAAGTCGCATGTTCGTTTTAACTTTGCAACAAGTCCTGTAATTATTACCGAAGCGATCGAACGCATCGCAAGAGTTCTTTAACAAAAATGTCGCTCGATAAGAAGTACGATGCAATTGTCGTGGGCGGAGGTCATAACGGCCTTGTTGCTGCAACATACCTAGCAAAGGCCGGCAAAAAAGTTGTGCTTCTGGAAGCGGAAAAAGAACTTGGGGGAGCAACTACCAGCGTTAAACCATTCCCAGAATTCGAAGCCAGACTTTCTCGCTATTCATACTTAGTCTCTTTGCTACCAGATCAAATAGTTAGCGATCTTGGAATTAACTTTAAAACCCTGGAGCGCTCAATCGCTTCTTACACCCCATATTCGAAAGCGGGTCAAGCCGGCGGACTGCTGATATCTCAAAATTGGGATGATCGTACTGCGCAGAATTTTCGAGATGTATCGGGCTCTGACGCCGAAGGCAAAGCCTGGCAGAAGTTTTATGGGGAAATTGCGGTACTTGCCCAACGAATTGCACCATCGATGCTGCAACCACTAAAAACTGCCAAGCAATTAAATGATGAAGTTGGTTTGAGTGAAACCTGGAAATATTTAATAGAGCGCCCAATTGGAGAAGTTATCCGCGAACGTTTCAGTGACGACATTGTGCGTGGTGTGGTTCTTACGGATGCGTTGATTGGAACATTTGCATCCAGTGATGATCTTCAAGCAAATCGCTGCTTTCTCTATCACCTAATTGGAAATGGAACTGGCCAATGGCGTGTTCCTCAAGGCGGTATGGGCGCATTGGTACTTGAGCTAAAACGAGTAGCGATTGCAGCAGGGGTTGAGATTCTTCTTAATTCTCGCGTTGCCAGCATTGATAGCGATGCTGCCGGAGTTTCGGTCACGACCGAAGCTAATGAAAAATTTAGCGCGCAAAATCTTCTCTTTGCGGGCGCGCCCCAAACTTTGGCCAAGATACGTGGCACTGCGGCGCCGACTTCACTTGAAGGCTCACAGATGAAAATGAATATGTTGCTCACCAAATTACCAAGGTTGAAATCCGGAGTTGATCCCAGATTGGCATTTGCCGGGACGTTTCATGTTAATGAGAGTTTCTCTCAATTAGAGACCGCCTACCGCAGTGCTAGCGCCGGCTCAATTCCAAGTGATCTTCCACTAGAAATGTATTGCCACACTCTGACTGATCCAACAATTCTTTCTCCGGAATTAGCTGCGTCCGGATACCAAACTTTGACTTTATTTGGTTTACACACACCTGCATCATTATTCGATAAATCACCAGAGGCAGCCAAGCAAGTAGCTAAACAGGCGGCAATAGATAGCCTTAATCAATATCTGCTTGACCCAATCGAATCTGTCTTGGCTATCTGCCAAGATGGATCACTTGCTATTGAAACAAAATCACCACTTGATTTAGAAGCCGACATCGGATTGCCGCGAGGAAATATCTTCCATCGTGATCTAGATTTTCCATTTATTGATAGCGAATCGGGCCCGGCACAGAAATGGGGATCTGAAACTGATCAGCCGCATATCTTTTTAGCAGGGGCGGGTGCGCGCCGCGGCGGCGGAGTCAGCGGTATTGCCGGACATAATGCGGCGATGGCTGCGCTCGGTAACGATTAGGCTTAGCCCATGACATCCCAACACGGATCTGAACAACGTCCAGAGACAATTGCGATCACCGCAGGTCGTCCCGCTGTTACACCCGATAGCGCGCTTAATCCACCGATCTCACTTAACTCAACATTTACATCAGGTGGTCCAATCGGATATGGCCGATATGGAAATGAAACTTGGACCGCACTTGAAGCAGCAATCGGTGCACTCGAAGGTGGACAGACTCTTTCTTATTCATCAGGAATGGCAGCAGTTAGCGCCGTCTTTTCAACGCTGCCTGCCGGTGCCAAAGTTGTGGCATCTAATCAAGGCTATTCCGGGGTAATGACTTTGCTCGGCAACTTAACTACTGCAAAGAAAATAAACTCAACGCTAGTTTCAATAGTAAATACTGATGAAGTTATTGCTGCGCTAGATGGCGCTGATTTGCTATGGCTAGAGTCGCCAACTAATCCTTCTTTAGATGTCGCAGATCTGCCAGCGCTGATCAAAGCGGCTAAATCACGGAACATAACTGTTGCAGTCGACAATACATTTGCAACAGCCCTTGTTCAAAAGCCGCTTTCGATGGGCGCCGACATAGTTATGAACTCGGTTACCAAGTATTTAGCAGGCCATAGCGATTTAATCCTTGGATCACTTTCCACAAATAGCCCAGTGCACTTCAAAGCGCTAGAAGATGCTCGTAAATTTAACGGTGCGATCCCGGGACCATTCGAGGCATGGCTAGCCTTACGCGGAATTCGCACATTCCCAATACGTTTTGCGCGCGCCAGTGAGAACGCTTTAGAACTAGCTAAACGGCTAAGTGAGCATCCCTTGGTTACTCGCGTTCGCTATCCCGGCCTTCCTACCGATCCGCAGCACGCTAAGGCGAAATCTTTTATGAAGGGCTTCGGCGCCATCGTCTCCTTTGAATATGCAGGCAGCGCTCAAGCCACTGATCGAGTTTGTGAGTCATCAAAGATAGTTACCTATGCCACAAGCTTGGGTGGTGTCGAATCACTTTGGGAGCGTCGTCGCCGCTGGCCGATCGAAAGTGCCAGCGTTCCAGAGTCATTGATTCGCCTTTCCGTTGGCTGCGAAGATGTAGAAGATTTGTGGGCAGATATTGATGCGGCGTTGCACGCGGCTAAGTAAAGAAAGTTTTTCGCTAACGCGGTATTTTTAGCACATGAAATTAGTGCGTCGCCTCCTAGCTGCCTTTGCGCTCTTGGCTGTCGCCTTTCAAGCGGTAGGTTCTTTCCTCTCTTGGGCGCAACGTCAAGATGATGCACCGGCTGATGCTTGGATTGATGAAGACGAAGATGAACGTGAGGATGCCTAATTGGCACAAGCTGACTACATACCCGGTAGTTGCAACATCGGTGAAGGTGAAATAAATCGCAGGCGATTCGTCGCAGTAATCGGACTTGTACTTTCTTTATCTGCCTTAGCTACATTTATATCAACTGGTGTTTCACAAAGTGCGCGTCTTGGAATCTTTATACCTTTACTCGTGATGTCTATTGGCTGGGTTCAATCTCGCAAGAAATTCTGTTTGGCATATGGATTTGCCGGCACATTCAACTTTGGAAAATTAGGCCAACTATCACGCGTGTCAGACCCAATTGCACGCGCAGCCGATCGTCGCACTGCGCTTATGATTTTGGCACAGAGCACCCTTTATGCAGCTGTGTTAACCGCACTCGTTGTGGCGCTTCCACTCTAAAGCTATTCACAAGTATCTAGCCCTATTTCCAAATTGGCGCTTTGGTGCCATTGTTAGGTGGAATTAAAAGCCTAGAGGGAGAAGATATGAAGATTGTCATTCATGCCCGTCATGCAGAGTTAGCGGCAGATTTTCGCGAAATAGCCGAAGAAAAATTACGCAGCATGGACAGATTTAGTGTGACCATTGAGAGAGTAGAATTGGAGATCTTGCACGAACAAAATCCGCGCCAAGGCAAACACTCACATCGTGTGGTGCTTACATCTCACGGAGCAGGACCGCTCATGAGAGCTGAAGCCGCTGAGTTCAATGACGTAGCAGCATTTGATTCGGCAATTAAAAACTTTGAGTTACAGATTCGCAAGCATCACGAACGATCAAAATCTCATGGCCGTCAATCTTTACGCAATATGCCGATTGTGGTTAACGAATAGAAATTGCGTCAGCGCTTACTAAACTTAAGGCCTTGGTTTCTTATATCTCTCTGATTTTTCTGACTTCGGCGCTTTTGCTGGAGGCGTTGGCGCAATAGGTGGAAGTCCCAGCGATTCAATAGCGGCATCACGAATAGATGTAGCTGCAATTACCAGATTAACTCTGGTGTTCATATTCTGTCGTCTTTGCATCTGTGACTGACCAGTAACGCTCAAAGATCTGGCATCTGAGAGCACCTTATCAATTGCCTCTTTAAAACTCTGATTTATTGCTCGTCTTTTATCTTCGTAAATTTTTAATTCGCTTTGGAATTTATCTTGCGCCAACTTATAAATAGCCTTGGCGTCATTTGCGTCAGAAGGCGCTGTCGGTCTTGGGTCTGCAACAGCTGGGGTTGCTAAAAATGAAGTAGCGAGGAGTAACGCCGGGATGGTGATTAAGAGTTTGCGCTTCATTTTCCATCCCTTTCTTCTTGCCATAAGTATCGGTCACCTCTTTGTGAAATTTCGGTGAAAACGCTAATTTACATTGATATGTCGTTAACTTCCTTGGATATATCACCACTCTCGTGCAAGGCTATACCCATGGCGCAATTAATTTTGATCGTCGATGACGAGGCTGGCGTTCGCGAACTCTTGGGCGATGCCCTTCGCATCGCGGGCTTCGAGACCGCGACAGCACCGGATGGCATGTCGGCGCTAACGGCGATCCGAAATAGAAAACCAGATTTACTTATTATCGATATCAATATGCCGCTCATGGATGGATTCGAACTTGTCGAAAGACTGCGTTCGACGGGAGATAACACACCAGCTTTGATGTTAAGTGCGCGCGCTGATCGAGCAGATGTAACGCGCGGGCTCACTTTAGGCGCCGATGATTACGTCACTAAACCATTTGGACTTGAAGAACTCTTACTTCGCGTGAAGGCGATTTTGCGCAGAGCAAATGTGGCCATTGCAAAAGGTGTAGATATGAGTTGTGGCCCAATAACTATTGATGAAGATAGACATACTGTGAAATTTAACGGAGAGCCAGATGCGCTCTCACCCACAGATTT
>CANLHI010000016.1 GCA_947490845.1 Actinomycetota bacterium
GATGCCAAGAATGGTGGAGCAATAAAGATAGAGGAGTAAGTACCGACTGCTAGACCGATAAATAGCGCTAGTGAGAGATCCTTAAGCGTTCCGGCACCAAGTAAGCCGGCACCCACGAAAAGAATTTATCCTACTGGCATCAGCGCAATTAAAGATGTGTTCGCAGAGCGAACGATCGTCTGGTTAACAGCCAAGTTTGCCGCTTGTGAGTAAGTCATCTTGCCGACAGCAGCAACTGATTTGGTGTTTTCCCGGACCTTATCGAACACAACCACTGTGTCATAGAGTGAGTAACCAAGAATTGTAAGGAAACCAATCACTGTCGCCGGAGTTACGTCAAAACCAACGAGTGCGTAGATTCCAACTGTAATAAATACGTCATGCACTACGGCAACGATCGCAGCTATCGCCATTTTAGGTTCGAAAGCCATCGCCAAAAAGAGCATGATGACAAGTAAGAATGCAATCAGGCCATATAGCGCCTTCTTGGTAATTTCCTTACCCCATGATGGCCCAATTATTTGCGTGTCAATTGATTCAATTGCAACATCGAAGGTTTGAGTAAGTGCGGCCTCGACGCCCTTTGATTGGGCAGAACTTAGCGCTCCGGTTTGGATGCGAATCTTAGAATCACCAATTTTTTGAACAATGATTTCACCCGGAATATCAACGGAAGCCACAGATGCGCGTGCTTGCTCGACGCTGATACCTGACTTGTTTACGGTGTAAGAAGAGCCACCCTTGAACTCGATACCCAGATGTAAACCCTGGATAGCAAGTGCTGCAATCGAGGCAAGGATAAAGACGGCGGAGATTGAGTACCAACGACGTCGCTGACCAATGAAATCAAATGAAGTTTCACCTGAGTAGAGACGACCACCAAGACCTGAAAGTTTTGACATTGTTTACGCCTCCAATGTTGCTGCAGATGGTGTTTGTTTCATACCGATGCTCTTAGGCGACAAACCAGAGAGACGATGACCGGATGAGAAGAATTTAACTCCGGCTAAAATTGTGACGATTGGTTTTGTAAATAAGAAGACAACAATCAAGTCAACAAGCGTGGTGAGTCCGAGCGTGAATGCAAAGCCACGCACGCCACCAACAGCGAAGAAGTAGAGCAGAACCGCTGCGATTAGCGATACGGCGTCGGCGACCAAGATCGTGTGACGTGCTTTGAGCCAACCAGTTTCCACCGCAGACCGAAGCGAGCGTCCTTCTCGCGCTTCATCGCGAATACGTTCGAAGAAGACGATAAATGAGTCAGCTGTAACTCCGATTGCCACAATTGCTCCCGCAATTCCGGCCAGAGTAAGTGTGAATCCGATTGTTGCTCCAAGTACAAGGAAGAGTAGGTAAACCAATCCGCCAGCAATTGCCAATGAACCAACTGTTACAAGACCAAGACCTCGGTAGTAAAGAAGTGAGTAGATGACTACGAGACCAAGCCCAAGGAAACCAGCCAGAAGTCCAGCGTTTAATTGATCGGCGCCCAAAGTAGGTGAGACCTGCTGAACTTCACCACGGTCAAATGCCAAAGGCAGTGCTCCGTATTTGAGAACGTTGGCAAGATCTTGTGCTTCAACTTGCGAGAACGATCCGGTGATTTGTGCATTGCCAGAAGGAATTGCTTCATTAATACGAGGAGCTGAAACTACTAGACCATCTAGAACAATTGCTACCTGATTTAGAGGTGATGCCAAAGTTGTAACGCGATTAGTTAGCGCACCGAAAGCCTTTGTTCCTTCGCCATTAAATGTTAAGGAGACAAACCAGGCAACACCTTGGGAAGGATCCATACCTGCAGATGCTTCAGATACTTGCTGACCCAGAACTTCGGCAGGTCCGAGAATGTATTTAGCCCCGCCATCGCGAGAACAAGAAACTATTGTGTCGGCTGGGCTATCCGCGCCAGTTCCTTCACGATTTGCTGGAATGGTGCAATCAAGTGCGGCGAAGCGAGAATTGATTTCTGCGGCCACACCGTCGGCCGGAGTTGCAGCCGTTGAAGTATCTGCAGCAACTGGGATTCCCGCACTCTCGGCAAGAACTTGGCGGAAGCGAAGTTCGGCGGTCTGACCAACTAGATCAACCACGCGGCGACCGCTATCTCTAGGAACTGAAATTACGATCTGACGATTTGTTCCGCTGCCTTGCGCGGTTACTTCACTTTCAGCCACACCGAGTGAGTTAACGCGTTGGCGAATAATTGTTACAGCCTGATCAACGGCCTCAGAGGTAATCTTGTTGGCATCATTTGATGCACGAGGTTGCAGCGTCACGCTGGTGCCTCCGCGCAGATCGAGACCGAGGCGAACAGATGAAGCGCCTTGAACAAATGAGGTAACGATTAACCCGAGCAGGATCACTGCCAAGATCACGAGGGAACGGCCAGAGCGGGCAGGGCTCTTCACGGTTTTATTTGGTGTGGACATAGGAGCAGAGTCTAGGCGTCAAGAGCGGGCGTGTCGAAAAGCGTCGCAGCCCCAGCAGGTGGTGTTCGTCCCACGTGCGCCCAACCTTGCGCCGTTGCAATGCGCCCGCGCGGAGTTCTGGCCATAAATCCATTGCGAACTAGGAACGGTTCAGCAACAGATTCCACGGTTTCGGTCTCTTCGCCAACTGCTATCGCAAGCGTTGATAGACCAACTGGACCACCGTTAAATCGTTCGATTAGCGCCACCAGTACTGAGCGATCCAAACGATCAAGGCCCTTGTCATCAACTTCATACATTTCAAGGGCTGCCATCGCATCTTCATGCGTCAAATGGTTAGCGCCTTTAGCACCTGATCGCACTTGCGCGTAGTCACGAACTCGTCGCAGCAAACGATTGGCAATACGTGGTGTTCCACGAGAACGGCCGGCTACTTCCTCAACCGCTTTAGCATCAATTTTCAACTGCAGAAGAGCGGCGCTGCGACGAATAACTTCTTGCAACTCATTTTCTTCATAGAAATCTAAATGCGCAGTAAATCCAAAACGATCACGCAGAGGACTAGGTAATAAACCCGCACGTGTAGTTGCACCAACTAATGTAAAGCGTGGCAACTGCAGAGGAATTGCCGTTGCACCAGGGCCTTTACCTACTACAACATCTACTCGAAAATCCTCCATCGCCAAATATAAAAGTTCTTCCGCAGGCCTTGGTAGGCGATGTATTTCATCCAGAAATAAAATTTCTCCCTCAACAAGGGATGAAAGTATTGCCGCCAGATCCCCCGCGTGGGTAATTGCTGGTCCACTTGTGATGCGAATCGGAGTCTGCATTTCACTTGCCAAAATCAGCGCCAAAGTTGTCTTTCCCAATCCTGGCGGACCTGAAAGAAGTATGTGATCGGCAGCTGAATTGCGTTGTCTGGCCGCGGTTAAAAGAACATCAATCTGATCGCAAACTCTTTTCTGACCTATAAATTCAGAGAGCGTCTTAGGACGAAGGGCGTGCTCAGCAGCCGAGTCATCACTAATGAATACTGGAGTTACTAAACGATCATCGCTCATCTCTAGCGCCCACCCTTCTGCAAGGCACGCTTCAATAAATCCGATAAATCAGTGGCATTGGCATCGCCACCTTCTTCAGCGATCTGGCTAACCACGGTGGTAATAGCGCTATCAGATTCCTTTGCACTAAAACCTAGAGAAATTAGCGCACTGGCCAATTGTTCACGCCAAGCAGGTTGGTGATGCGAGATTTTATGTGATGTACCGAAATCTGAAAGCTTGCCTTTGAGCTCTAAAATCAAACGTTGCGCGCCTTTTCGCCCAATGCCAGGCACCTTTTCAATTGCTCCGATATCTTCCTGCGCAATTGCAATACCTAATTGGCTCGGAGCTAGGGCGGCCACAAGTGAAAGCGCAACCTTTGGACCAATTCCGCTAACTGTCTGCACTAATTCAAAGAGTGCTTTGACGTCATCATCTAAGAAACCGTAGAGCGTTAACGAATCTTCGCGCACGACCAGAGATGTGAAGAACTGCGCAGGTGCTCCAATATTTAGTGAGGCACTTGTGGCAGGAGTTATTGAAATAGCCAGGCCGACTCCCCCAACCTCAACGACTGCGCGATCAACACCGATTGATCTAACGACGCCATTGATTAAAGAAATCATTTGCCAACCAACTTAGCTAAACGTGATTTCTCTGCGGCAACTGCCGTTTCTAATTTCGCATTCCCTGAACCGCGCCAAATATGACAGATCGCCAGAGCTAGAGCATCAGTGCTGTCCACCGGCTTGGGAATTTCCTTAAAAGAAAGCAAGCGCTTAACCATCTCTGCCACTTGCACTTTGTTGGCACGACCCGATCCGGTCACCGCAGCCTTAACCTCACTTGGGGTATGCATTACGACAGGAATTCCGGCGCGGGCGGCAACTAGTAAAGCAATACCTGCCGCCTGACCAGTTCCCATAACGGTGCGAACATTGTGTTGTGCGAAAACACGTTCCACTGCGATGACATCTGGTTTATGAAGCTCTACCCATTGAGTTAACTCGCGCTCTAACTGCAAGAGTCTTAACTCCAGGGCGGTTGTGCTGGGCGTCAAGATCACACCGACGCTAATTAACTGAAGTGGCTTTCCTGGTGCTCCGCTAATTACGCCGACACCACAACGCGTCAAACCTGGGTCTACTCCTAGAACGCGCATAAGTTGTTGGCTCATAACTTCACAGCCTATGACGTGGAGTACTTAGGCCTAGGAAAGGCTCGCCATAACTTCATCAGATACATCGAAGTTGCTATAGACGTTCTGAACATCATCTAACTCCTCAATCGCATCAATTAATTCAAAGACCTTTGTGGCACCCTCGGCGTCTAGCGGAATACTCATCGAAGGCAGGAATGAAGAGTCTGCAGATTCATAATCAACGCCAGCTGATTGCAGGGCGGTGCGGGCTGCTACCAAATCACTAGCCTCACAAACTACTTCAAAGGATTCACCTAAATCATTAACTTCTTCAGCGCCTGCTTCTAGAACTGCTTCTAAAACCTTCTCTTCCGTTACTCCACCATCTTTGCTAACGATGATTACGCCTTTGCGATTAAAGAGATAGGAAACCGATCCAGGATCTGCCATTGATCCACCGTTGCGAGTTACGGCAACGCGAACTTCAGAGGCGGCGCGATTGCGATTATCAGATAGACATTCGATCATAATTGCTACACCGTTTGGTCCGTAGCCCTCATACATAATTGTTTGCCAGTCAGCTCCACCAGATTCCAGACCAGCGCCGCGCTTTACGGCGCGATCGATGTTATCGGCAGGCATTGAATTTTTCTTCGCCTTAGCGATTGCATCAAAGAGAGTTGGGTTGCCATCAACATCGGCTCCACCATTGCGCGCTGCGACTTCAATGGCCTTAATTAATTTTGCAAAATTCTTAGCGCGACGACCATCGATGACAGCCTTCTTATGCTTTGTCGTTGCCCATTTGGAATGGCCGGACATTTAGAACACCTCAATCATCTTTAAAGCGCGAATTTAGTGTCGTTACTTTACCGCGCCGGAACACACTTGATCAAAGAAGTAACGATGTACGCGCAAATCTGTGGTTAATTCTGGATGGAAGGAGGTCGCAAAAAGTGAACCTTGGCGAACTGCCACGGGGCGGTGCTTGCCATCGGCGGCAATTACTTCAGAGAGCACCTGGACTGAGCTCGAAAACTCTTCTACCCAAGGCGCGCGGATGAATACCGCGTGCATAGCGTTTCCATCAAAGTTCAAATCACTCTCAAATGAATCAACTTGTCTCCCAAAGGCGTTACGGCGCACAGTCATATCGATGCCACCAAAGGTTTCCTGACCAACCGCGCCGTCGACAATACGATCAGCTAAGAGAATCATTCCGGCGCATGAACCGTAAACCGGCATGCCTTCTGCGATACGGCTTTGTAAATCTGTAAATAGATCAAAAGTTCGCGCAAGTTGTGCGATCGTGGTTGATT
Source organism: Actinomycetota bacterium (assembly GCA_947490845.1). Classification (GTDB taxonomy): domain Bacteria; phylum Actinomycetota; class Actinomycetes; order Nanopelagicales; family Nanopelagicaceae; genus Planktophila. The sequence continues at coordinate 5,942 of CANLHI010000016.1, forward strand.
CACCGCCGGGAAGAATTAGCGCATCAACTTCGGCAAGTTCCTCACTTCGTCTAACCGTTAACGCTGCATGACCTGCTTGTTTAGCAGCCACTAAGTGCTCACGGAAATCGCCTTGCAGCGCCAGAACACCTATTTTCATTGGAGTTGGCGAACTACCAGCCGCGTTCGGCTAAGCGGTGCGGTGCTGGCAAATCTGCAACATTGATACCAACCATTGCTTCACCTAAACCGCGAGATGCATCAGCGACAACTTTGGCATCATCGAAGAAAGTAGTCGCCTTAACGCAAGCCGAGGCGCGCGCTGCTGGATCGCCAGATTTGAAAATACCTGAACCGATAAAGACTCCGTCAGCGCCCATCTGCATCATCAGCGCAGCATCAGCAGGAGTAGCAATTCCGCCGGCAGTAAATAGAACAACTGGAAGTTTGCCAGTTTCAGCAACTTCCTTAACGAGTGCGTAAGGTGCCTGAAGTTCCTTCGCTGCAACATAGAGTTCATCTTCGCGCATTGATGAAAGGCGGCGGATTTCTCCACCAATTTTGCGCATATGCATCATCGCATTTGAAACATCTCCTGTGCCGGCTTCACCCTTAGAACGGATCATTGCGGCACCTTCGTTGATACGACGAAGTGCTTCACCAAGATTTGTAGCACCACAAACAAAGGGAACCTTGTAATCCCACTTATCAATATGGTTTTCGAAATCTGCAGGAGTTAAAACTTCTGATTCATCAATGTAGTCAACGCCAAGCGCTTCTAGAATGCGGGCTTCCACAAAGTGGCCAATACGCGCCTTTGCCATCACTGGAATTGTGACTGCAGCCTTGATCTTCTCGATCATGTCAGGATCTGACATACGTGCGACTCCGCCTTGCGCGCGAATATCTGCAGGTACGCGCTCTAGCGCCATCACTGCACATGCACCAGCATCTTGGGCGATCTTGGCTTGCTCAACGTTTACGACATCCATGATGACGCCACCCTTGAGCATTTCTGCCATACCGCGCTTAACGCGTGCTGTGCCGACTGCCTCTGACATTTAAAACTCCCTTAGTAAGATTTCTCTAAACTCACTTTAAGTAAGACTCAACTGGTTCTTTAGTGAATCAATACTACTTTGAACCCTTGGTCGGCGCATCCGCAATATTTGCAGTACTAGCGGGCGTGAATACAGGCGCCTTATCGGTTAGCGCCACCCATATTTGCCCTGGAGCGAAGAGAATCTCTTCTCCCGTTGGCAAAGTCCAAGAAGTGCCGGATTGAGCTGTTGGACGATTCCATAGTGCTTGGATTGCGAGCCCGTCGCGCAAAATAAATCCTTTTCCACTTCCGACTGTTTCAGAAAATGGCGTGACTCCCCCAACTTTGTCGAAATATTCAGAGGGAGTTATTGAAACCAGTTGAATAACAAAAGTTGTTGGTCCTAAATGAATTCCGGATGCAGCCAAATCTGGCAGCCCTCGGTTTGATAACAACCAACGCTTTTGCGATTTCGACCATGTAGCATCGTAAGAGCTTGCGGGCCAAGAAACTTTGACTGCACTAATTGCTGTCCCAGTCTCTACTTTTTCACTAAAGTTCCACCCGATATTTTTAGAGATAGCGATGGCACTTGCCTGCGCAGCAACTTTGCTCATTAGCACTTTCGCTTGCAGCATCATCGCAGTCGGTGCCAGCCTGGCTGGATCATTGGCATAGATATCGCGGCCTTGTCTTTGCGCCCCAAGATTTTCTAAATTAGCCTCGGCTATAACGGGCAAGAGTTTGCTCTGCGCACCACTGTAGGCAAATGCGACGCGACCATATTGTTCAAGTAATTCAATATCTGAAATTCGCGCACTACGCACTGGACCTATGACATCTGGGATCTTCGAAGAGAAAACTGCGGCAAGGCGAGTCAATCCACCTTCTACTTGTTCGATGTAGACCACATCAGCATCTTCAAGCCCTGCCTGCGGGTGCGCAGCAGCAGTGTCATCAATTTTGACCACCAAGATCGGACCATCGCTGCCAATTCGCCCACTTAGCGAATTCCGACTTTCTTCCACATTTTTTGTAATCACTCGACCAATATCTTTAATGTCAGCAAAACCAAAGACGGCCCCGAACACAAGCGCCATCGAAAGAAGCCCAACTAAGGCGGCCAATAATTTCTTAAAGAACATCGGCTTCGAATTCATATGTCACTGGTAGCGGTGCGCTACCTGCTAGTCGAAATATTCGAAATACCGGCTTCTTGCGCACCATTTGAGTACGCGTAACGGCATCTACGTGCATCGCAATTGCAACGCGAATCTTGTCAGTTAACTCAGAGAGCTCACGAAGCAAATCTTTTTCGATATATCCGTCTACGAGATGACCATCATTTAATAAAAGACCGAGCGCTCCAGATAGACCACTTTCGGCTTGGGAACGAGTCTGCATTTGGGCATCTCTCGCCTGGTGGGCAGCAGCAGTTAAAAGTAGTGCTGATGCTGGATCTGCAATGTCACTTTTGGCAATCTCAAGTGCGACCGCAGCTCGTCGCTGTAGAAGTCCATCTAAATTGGCCCAACTTGTCTCGACGCGATGGTGCAACCGGTCTAGACGAGTTGCTGAATACGAGAGATACCAAATGATAAAGATGACAACGAGTGCGATAGATAAGAACTTTTCCATCAATTACCCTCTCTTCCCAAGAAGCGATTCCATGCCCGATTCTCCGAAGAAAGTGTCACGCCTTTACCGCCGACCAACGCCATTTCATAAATCGAAAAGATATCTTCGGCGACAACATCCCAATCAAAACGTTGGGCATAGACCTTGCCACGCTGAGCCAAAGACTTGCGCTTATCAGCATCTCTCAACAAATCGATTACTACTTTTGCCAATTCTTGCGGATTTTCGGATTGGAATAGTGCACCATATTCACCACCACCAAGAAGTGAATCAAAAGCTGGAATATCACTAGCCACAACTGCTGCGCCGCCGGCTAAGGCTTCTGCCAGAATAATTCCAAATGATTCACCGCCAGTATTTGGCGCGATATAAAGAGCAACAGATGAGAGAAAGTCTGCCTTTTCCTTCTCAGTTATACGTCCCAAAAATTCGAAACGATGTCTAAGTTGCGGATCAATCTCATCTCTCACATCCTGACTATCGCCAGGTCCAGCAACGATTACTCGGACATCAGGTGCAAAGCGAGCAATGATAGGCAAGGCTTCAAGTAATACCGATAGTCCCTTTCTAGGCTCTTCATATCGCCCAATGAATCCAAGGGTATTTCCGCTCCATTCGGCGCGCACTTCACCATCACGGTATAGATCTGCATAAATTCCATTAGGAACAACCACTGCATCGGTTTCTAGATGCTCGGTTAAAGTCTCACGAGCTGCCTCACTAACGGCGATGCGAGCGGTGAGTTTTTCAATTACCGGTTCAAGAATTGGACCAATTGCAAAGATCGCCTTCTGTCGTTTTGCCGCCGCATGAAATGTTCCAACTAGCGGACCTTCTGCGGCCCAGCATGCCAAGAGTGAAATTGAAGGAATGGCCGGCTCATGTAGATGCAATAGATCGAAATTTCCATCGGATATCCAATGACGAACACGAGAGAATGCAATCGGACCAAATAGAACACGTGCGACAGCCCCGTTATACGGAATAGAGATCGGTTTGCCCGCGCTAACTACATAATCCGGGATAGCAGATTCGTTAATTACCGGAGCTAGTACTGAAACGTAATGGCCTTTAGCAATCAAATATTCTGCTAAATCTCGCACATGATTTTGCACGCCACCCGGTGTATCCCAACCATAGGGACATACCAGACCAATACGTAACTTCTGAAGACTCATTGTGTTCTCTCTTTGAAGTCGCCATCGGTCCAGATGCGTTGCAACATGTGCCAATCCTGCGGATGTTTAGCAATTCCTCTTGCAAATTGATCTGCGCACTCTTGCACAACCGTTGTAATTCGTTCTGCCTCTGTCCCCTGCGACGGAATTGCCACACTATTGAACTCGATATGAATTCCAGTATTTGTATAAGACACAAAAGCTGTTATTAAAGGGATTCCAGTGCGAGTGGCTAGCAACGCAGCTCCGGCCGGCATGCGCGCAGGATGTCCGAAGAATGTGACATCGACTCCGCTGCGAGATAAATCTCGATCAGATACCAATGCGATCAGCGCACCTTCACGCGCGCGCTGCATAAGCGTTCCCATTGATCGACCATCAAGTGCCAAAACTTCCATGCCCATGTTCTGGCGATACTCAAGAAATTTATTAAATAAGGCTTCAGGTTTAACCCTTTCGGCAACTGTCACAAGCGGAAATCCCATTCCGCAGAAATAAAAACCAGCATGATCCCAATTTCCAGCGTGAGGCAGGGCGACAACAACGCCGCGGCCATCCCTCATGGGCATCGTTAACAATTCTTCTCGCGTTGCAGTCACGGTTGTTGAAATACGAGACTTCGACCAATCTGAGCATCGAAAGGTGTCACACCAATAACGCATGCTCGATGAAACAGCAGCGCGCATAAGTTCATCCATGGCATCTGGCCCATTGCCGGGCGCAACTCTTTGCAAGTTACTGCGCAATCTTTTCATCTGTGCGCCATTGCGAGATAGAACTATCTTGCCAATACTTTCAAAAATTGCGTAAGCGCTCTTTTCGGGCAGAGCACGGACTATTCGCCATCCCACAAAATATGGCACCGATGATAAAAAATCTTTATTCATCTCTTTAAATTTCAGCCTTCACAATCAAAATTCGTTGGATAACTGTGACGGTAGCCAAAATCAAAAGTAGCCAGATCCCAATAGTTAGCGCATAAGGAACCCCTAGGCCATCAAAGCCAATCGCGGTTAAAGCTAAAACTAGCCGCTCGGTTCTCTCTGCAATGCCACCTGAACATTCGATATTTAATGATTCGGCCTTGGCTCTGACGTAGGAGACCAACCCTCCGGCAACCAGCGCCGCTAGCGCGATCGGTGCAAGCGGATCATCAATATCTATTAAGGCAATAGTTAGTCCAACCATGATTGCAGAATCGGTAATTCGATCGATTGTCGAGTCCAGAAAGCCGCCCCAACGACTGGCACCTTTCTGCGAAATTCGCGCCATAGCGCCATCGAAGAGATCGCTTAATGCAAATATTGAAATTGCGATTGTTCCCCAGAAGAATTCTTGACGAGGATAAAAAAAGAGCGAACTGAAAACAACTCCCAGCGCCCCGGTTGCTGTAACAGCATTTGGTGTTAGGCCAAGGCGAAGTGCCCCGCGCGCAATTGGATTGATGGCGCGGGTTACGGCTGGCTTTAAAGAAGCGCTTAACATCGCCACCATCGTAGGCTTAAGGGCGGAATTTCACCTATTCTGACGCCTGTGACTTCTGCAAAACGCATCCATATCTATGGCCATGTCTCGGCCCAACCCCAAGGGATCGCAAATATGTTTGGCGCAGAAGTCTCAGATACTGCTATTGCTGAAAGTGATCTAGCAATCTTTGTTATAAATCCCGCAGCAGGAATTGATCAACCGACCATTGAATTGTGGCAATCCTTAAGTGATTTTCAATTGCCGCGACTGGTAATCGTTAATGAACTTGAAGGATCAGATTCAGATTTTGAAGATGCCATAATGTTAGGAAACCGCGTCTTAGATCAACTTGCAACACCTTTCCTGGTTTTACATGGTGATAAAGGTGAACCAATTGCACTGATTAACCTTGAAACACAGGAACTACGCGATTACAGCACCACCCCACCAACACTGCGCGCTAGCGAAATCGAACATCAAGAATTAGTGGCAGATTTTCGCGAAGAGTACTTAGCCGAGATTGAAAATGCGGGCGAGGGCGCATTCGCTGCCGGGCTTTTATTCCCAGCCATTCCAATTGTGATTTCAAATGGACTGGGAATAGATATTGTGAAAAGTTATATAGATTTACTGCATTAAGTAAATGGCTACCAGGCGGCAGCGAGTTCGGCGCGGGTTTGAGCAAGCAGTACCGGCATAACTTTTGTTTGACCGATGATCGGCATGAAGTTGGCATCGCCGGCCCAGCGTGGAACAACATGTTGGTGAATATGTTCGGCAACTCCAGCACCAGATATCGCACCTTGATTCATGCCTAAGTTAAAACCTGCCGGCGCTGCAACTTTGCGCAAGGTAACCATCGAGTGAGAACTCATCTCTGAGATTTCATCACGCTCACCCTTAGTGAGATCAGTTAGGTCGGCGACATGGCGAAAAGCGCAGATCAGTAAATGTCCTGCGTTATAGGGATATAAATTCATGACTACGTAGGCAAATTCACCACGTGCAACGATTAAGCCTTCTTCATCTGAAAGCGTTGGTATCCGACAGAAAGGGCAATCGTCTTCACTCTGACCAAGTGGCCGATTCTCACCCTTGAGATATTCCATGCGATGCGGCGCCCATAGACGAGACCAACGATCCGGCATTCCTAAATCAGGTGAAACCATTACTAGACCTGCTTGCGGTCAGCAATGGCCAATTTGATCTCAGCGATTGCATCATGAATAGAAATGGAATTCTTCTGTTCACCGTTGCGATAGCGAATCGAGACTTTGCCTGCGACTTGATCTTCTTCACCTGCGATCAACATATATGGAACCTTTTGCATCTGGGCATTACGGATCTTCTTCTGCATGCGATCATCGGATGAATCAAGTTCGATGCGGATTCCCGAAGATCTAAATTCCTTAACAACTCCAGCCAAATAATCGGCAAAGGCTTCGGCCACAGGAATAGCTGTTACCTGAACTGGAGCAAGCCAGGGTGGGAAGGCACCGGCGTAATGCTCGGTTAGAACACCGAAGAATCTCTCGATTGAACCAAAGAGTGCGCGGTGAATCATCACTGGGCGCTGGCGTGTTCCATCTGTTGCCGAATATTCAAGTTCAAAACGTTGTGGCAACTGGAAATCAACCTGGATCGTCGACATCTGCCAGGTGCGACCAATGGCATCTTTTGCTTGCACTGAAATCTTTGGTCCATAGAATGCGGCGCCACCTTCATCAAGGACTAGCTCAAGTTTCTGCGCAAGTGCCGCCTTACGTAACGCTTCAGTGGCTTCCGTCCAATCTGCATCTTCACCAACTGATTTTTCAGGATTGCGCGTTGAAAGTTCGAGATAGAAATCTTCCAAGCCATAGTCTCGGAGCAAATTGAGAACGAAGGTGAGAAGTGAATCTAGCTCGCCAACCATTTGTTCTTTTGTGCAATAGATATGGGCATCATCTTGCGTGAAACCGCGGGCACGAGTTAGGCCGTGAATAACTCCAGATTTTTCGTAACGGTAAACAGTTCCAAATTCAAAAAGACGCAGCGGTAGCTCGCGATAAGAACGACCGCGAGAGGCAAATATAAGATTGTGGAAAGGACAGTTCATCGGCTTCATGTAGTACTGCTGGCCAGCACGTTTGATTGTGCCATCAGCATGTAACTCTTCATCCATCACCATCGGTGGATACATACCTTCTGAGTACCACTGCAAGTGGCCAGACTTTTCAAAGAGCGCAGCCTTAGTTAGATGTGGTGAGTAAACGAATTCATAACCTTCATCTTCATGGCGCTTGCGAGAATAATCCTCCATCGCACGACGAATAATTCCGCCCTTGGGATGAAAGACGGCTAAACCTGAACCAATTTCTTCGGGGAACGAGAACGTTGCAGCAGCGGATTCTTCTCGGAACCTCGCCAATATGCCGCGGCTGTGCGCATTAATTTAAAGGCCGGAATATGTTTTGTCGACGGCAGATGTGGACCACGACAGAGATCAGACCAAACGGGTTGACCATCTCGACCTAAATTGTCATAAATTGTTAGTTCGGCGCCGCCAACTTCAACGCTTGCTTCATCGCCTGCGCCAGATTTGATCCCGATTAATTCACACTTATATGGCTCGTGGGCCAACTCCTTTAGAGCATCTGCTTCAGTTGTAACGCGACGGCGAAAACGCTGTCCATCCTTAATGATCTTGCGCATCGCACTTTCGATCTTTACCAGATCCTCAGGATTAAATGCTCTCTCCGGCTCGAAGTCATAGTAGAAACCATCAGTGATCGGCGGACCGATTCCCAATTGAGTCTGAGCAAATACTTGTTGCACCGCTTGTGCCATAACGTGCGCCGTTGAGTGGCGCAGCACGGAAAGACCTTCCGGCGATGAAATAGAAATTGCTTCAACTGAGTCGCCATCAGCGAGTTCAGTCCAGAGATCCTTAAGGACCCCGTTGACTTTGCAGACGATAACTTCCTTGCGCTCAGCAAATAATTGGGTCGGACGAATTTCGGCCTCAACTGCTACCGAAACTCCATCGACCTTGATTGCTATCGCAGACATGGGCTTAGCCTACCGAATGCCTGTGTGTGTTTGCCCAAATATTCGCAGCTAGCGCCTTGCAATCTTCATCTATTTCTAACGTCCTTCCAGCGATCGATGCAACGGAGAGCGCGATTTTCAAACTTGAGATTACAAAAGCCGCATCGACTCTCTGCAAATCCGATTTTAATATTTGCTTGACCACTACCCCGCATCTTTCGATCACAATCCCCCGCTGAATACCTGGCAGAACGCCAGCAGATAGAGGGGTTGTTATCCACTTCCCATCAATGCGGAAGAGAAAATTCGAGACCGCGCCTTCAGTTACTTCTCCACCTTCGTTGATACAGATAATCTCATCTAGGCCGCTCTGCTGTGCCCGTTCTAAAAGAATTAGCCGATGTTCATATGGGTAAGTCTTGAGGCTAATAGATTCAACAATTTCTGAATCCGCTACAACCGCTAATTTAGCTGGCTGAGTTATTTCTTCATAGCGTTGGTGAACCGCGATGAATCGCCCCTTTGAAAAAAGCAGACGCAATCGTCCAATCGCTTGTGGTTCAGCTGCTAATAGTGAATGTATTCCAGTTCGGATCACTTCTTCATTCGGTAATGCGAATCCTTTGGCAGTTGCTGCCTCTAACGCCCGGCGCATATGGCGCCCTAGTTCAAAGACCTCGCCATCTTGAGTTCGAATCGTTTCAAAGACACCTTCGCCATTGGGCCAACCACCAATGCTGACATCAGCGGCTGCCGAATCTGTTAACTTCTCGTTTAACCAAATTTGCATTAGAGGTTTCCCCCGGCAATCGAAATCAATTTCCGCGCTTTAAGTTGCGTCTCTTCCCACTCAGCAGTCGGCTCACTCCCCCAAGTAATCCCCGCACCTGTTCCAAAGTGCAGTTTCGAATCACGCAAAGTCCAGAAGGTTCTGATGGCAACCGATAATTCAGCCCGATCTCCTTCTACCCAACCCAGAATCCCACAGTAAGGACCACGTTCTACCGGTTCATTCTCTGCAATCACTTGCAGCGCCGAACTCTTTGGCGCTCCGCTAATTGACCCAGCCGGTAATAAGGCAGTAATTATTTGCTTCCACGAAATTGCATCTTTTAATTCACCTGTCACATCAGAGACTAAATGTCGAAGGCCAGGATGATCTTCTGATCTAAGTAAGTTCGCCACATCTACACTACCATCGCGACAAATCTGCCCAAGATCATTGCGCATCAAATCCACAATCATGATGTTCTCACTCTGATCTTTTTCGCCAAAGCCGCTCTCATCCAGCGTTTGTGTCCCCTTAATCGGTGATGTCACCACTTTATTACCATTACGTTTTAAGAATAGTTCAGGTGAAGCCGATGCCATCGCTAACTCTGGCAAAGATAAATACGCGGCATAAGGAGCTGGATTTGAACTAAGAATTCGCCCGAAGAGTGAAGCCAGTTCATCTCCAGAGAAATCTGCGGTTAATACGCGACAGGCATTTACTTGGTAGACCCATCCACTTGCAATCGCCTCTTTAATTTTTTTTACGTAATTGCAATAAGCGCTTTCATCAAGTGAACTCTTCCAATTTCCAGCAATTAAACCGCTTGCCGAGCCACTGAAAGGAAAGCGTGCTTTCATCAGTTGGCTAAATCGCGCTAATCGAACCTGTCCTTCAAAACTGACGCTAACTGCCCAGAAATTGCCATCATCTAAACGCGATAAATCATCAGTTACTTCGATGAGAGATCTGGCATATCGCCCGCTCATCCAGAACGAGTCATCACGCAAATCCATGCCCTTACGCTACGGTGAAATCGCTCGCTTTGGCGGATAGCCCCTTGCTGCGATAGATTTGCCCACGCACGAAATGCGGACGTAGCGCAGCTGGTAGCGCGGAACCTTGCCAAGGTTCAGGTCGCGGGTTCGAACCCCGTCGTCCGCTCGGATTTACCGCCGCTTTGGAATTGATTTTTCAAAATTAATTTCGCAAGTGGCGGTTTGTCTATGTAAGAAAAAGTTTGGTCGGATGGCCGAGAGGCGAGGCAAGGGACTGCAAATCCCTCTACACGGGTTCAAATCCCGTTCCGACCTCCAAGAGGGAACGATGCAGCAAGAACTACTTGGGAGAAGTTAAGATGGCAGAAGATCAGTCACAACGTCCATGGGGGCGTTATGAAATCTTGTCAGAAAGTAAGTCTCATAAAGTAAAGACAATCTGGGTAACTCCAGGAAAGCGTCTTTCATATCAGCGCCATGAAAAACGTGCTGAACATTGGTTCATCATTCAAGGCGATGCTCGCATCACTTTAAATGGTGATGTCTTCGAGATGGGTGCTGGCGATTCGATTGATATTGAAGTCGGAGATCTACACCGGATTGAAAACATCGGATCAGAGGATGTAGTTTTTGTTGAAGTTCAGACAGGCACTTACTTTGGCGAAGACGATATCGAGCGTATTGAGGATGATTTCGGGCGTTAATTCACTCTGCTAGATACTTCCAACAATTTAATAAATGCCCAAAAATTAAGACTCGGACGATTGGCTCAGCGGTAGAGCACCACATTGACATTGTGGGGGTCACTGGTTCGATCCCAGTATCGTCCACGTAAATATGGAACTAGACACTCCTATATGAAGATCATTAAGTCTCATAGACCTAGGCACAGTCAGGTCTCCAAGTTAGGCTTATCTTCGTGTCACAAATCCCGAATGATCCCCTAGAGCGCAAATACCGCGGAGAAAGTCCGGTTCGGACACTTTTTGAACTCTTCGCTCCGGAGAAAAGAAATATCGGAATCTCAGCGGTTTTCTACCTCTTGAAGCAATCCCCAGCCTGGTTATTTCCGTTAGTCACCGCAAATATGATCGACATCGTTGTTTATAGAAAACCACTGTGGCAGTTATTTGCAAATGCTATTTTCATTGGTCTGCTCACTTTCCAAAATTGGCCCAACCATGTTCTCTTTGTTAAGTACTTAAGCCGAGCAAATCGCACGATCGAGATTAAGTTGCGCTCTGCCCTCGCCGCTCGTCTGCAACAACTTACTATCTCTTACCATCTGCGTACCAGTGCTGGAATGCTGCAAACAAAAGTTTTACGTGATGTCGAAAATATTCAACAAATGATTGCACACCTTGGCGAAGGTGGTTGGGGCGCCATCAATATGTTGGTGATGTCTATCGTTATAACCTCGTTCAGGGCACCACAATTTTTACCTTTCTTTTTTATAGTCATTCCGCTGGTGAGCGTTTTGATTATCAAGATGCGAAACTCCCTAAATGTTAAGAACCAAGAGTTCCGCGAAGAGATCGAAGTTATGTCATCGCGTGTTAATGAGATGACCACTCTTCTACCAATCACTCGCGCTCATGGATTAGAAGATGATGCCTTACGCCGCGTCGGTGAGACTTTTAGCAAAGTTCGATTTGCTGGAACTCGCTTAGATCTTGTCAACGCTAACTTTGGGTCTTTATCTTGGGTTATTTTCCAGATGGCAAACTTTGCTTGTTTAACTTTCGCTTGTTGGGCCTCTTACACCGGCGCGTTGACCATCACACCCGGAGATGTTGTAATGCTCAGCGCTTACTTCACCTCGATTGTTAACGCGATCATCGCCTTAACCAGCTTGGGAGCAATTATCAGTAGAGGATTGCAATCAGTCCGATCCCTCGGTGAAATTCTAGAATCCCCAGATCTAGAAGCAAATGAAGGGAAGATGTTCGTCTCTGAAGTTTCTGGTGAAATCATCTTCCATAATGTGTCATATAAATACCTTGGAAGCGACAAAGCGGCTGTCTCTAATCTAGATCTCACAGTTCCAGCCGGAGAAACTATCGCACTAGTTGGATCATCTGGCTCCGGTAAAAGCACTTTGATAAATCTTGTGATTGGTTTTGTCCGACCTACAAGTGGATATATAAGTTGTGACAATGCTCGCCTTGAGAGCTTAGATATGCGGACATTGCGTAAATTTATCTCTGTTGTCCCACAAGAAACTGTTCTATTTAACGCCTCTATCAAAGATAACATTTCCTACGGTTTGCCAGATGTGACAGATGAACAAATCAGTAACGCTCTTACAATGGCTAATGCTCATGAATTTATCGATGCAATGCCCGAAGGTATAGATACTGAAATTGGCGAACGTGGCGCATCTCTTTCTGGAGGACAACGCCAACGACTTGCAATCGCCCGTGCAATTATTCGAGATCCTAAAATTCTGATCCTTGATGAAGCGACCTCTGCTTTAGATACTGAATCCGAATTGTTGATTCAGGACGCAATTTCGAATTTACGCAAAGATCGCACTACATTTATTGTTGCCCACCGTTTATCTACTGTCCGTGATGCTGATCGAATCGCGGTTATGGAAAATGGCCGCATCGTTGAGATCGGCACCCACAATCAATTGCTTGAACAAAGTGGCCGATACAAAGAGTTGATCAATACCCAAAATGTCCTCAGTTGAGCCGCAAGTAGCCAGCCGCTAGGATTGCCCCACCTCGGACGATTGGCTCAGCGGTAGAGCACCACATTGACATTGTGGGGGTCACTGGTTCGATCCCAGTATCGTCCACATGGAAGATAAAGAACCTGGTAAAGGATTCCTCGGCGAATGGGATCGTTTATCTACCAATCTGAAAATAATCGCTGTCATTTTAATGATAGTTCCAATCTATTTTTATCCCCCATCAGTAATTCTCTTTCTGGGTTATGCGGTCTTTGCTAACATTCGCGATAATCGATAGAAGTAATAGGGCCTATGTCATCTAAGGATCCAAGCCGCGAATCCCACTTTCCAGCCATTGAAAAAAAGTATGGCGAGAAGATGAAGTACTGGTTTGCAGTTATGGCAAAAATAAAAGGAAAGAAATATCCTGAGCAGATTGCTCATCTGCGCGAAAATTACGGTTTCTCACAGGCTCATGCAAATGCCCTGGTCATGTATTCGCGTGGCTCAACATCTGCGCAAAGATTTAGCACCCCCAGCGATTACTTCAAATCAATAACTCCGGAGCAAGCCAAGACGGTTAAGGCGATTATGAAAACGATACAAACTAAGTATCCGAAACTGGAATTAGTAATCGCTTGGAACCAACCGATGCTTCGCGAAGGCACAAAATATGTTTTTGGTGTTTCGGCGAGTAAAAACTATTTGCTAATGGCACCCTGGAGTACGGAAGTTCTCGATGTTTTCCGCCCAAAACTAACTGAATACAAAGTGAATAAGAAGACGATTCAGATTCCTAGTGATTGGGAAGTTGATTCAAAGGTGCTACTACAGATGGTTAAAGCCCAAATAGCTGAATAGTTGGATCAGGCGATAAACTCCTGGATAAAGCGCAATGACTCGCTAAAAATAATCTCCTGATCATGATCTAACGGCGCGACGTGAAAACTGTTGTGCAAAGACAGCTGCTCTTTCACAGATGAGCCGATCTCGCGGACGATAATCTCTGAATTACTCGCGGGCAAGGTGTGGTCTGTGACGCTGCGAAAGAGCAATAGCGGTAATTTTATTCTTGGCAACAGCGGGCGGGTCTCTTCCAGTAAACGTAATAACTGATGCGCAGCACGCATCGGAGTCCGATCGTATTTCCACTGAATTACATCGCCTCGTTTTATATCAGAGCCCGCAGTTCCAAAACTCTTCACAAACCGCGATGCGATTTTGACCGCGGTGGGCCAGGCGTTCTTACGGTGAATCATTGGGTTTACCAGAATCAGACCGGTGAGTTGAGATTGATAACGCGATGCAACATGCAAAGACGCTGCTGCCCCCATTGAAAAGCCACAGAGAAATACTTTCTCGCATTCATTAAGTAAATGGTTTATCTGGATCTCAATTTCGTCAGGCCATTGCCGCCAATTAACGCTATCTAAATCTGTAATTGAAGTTCCATGACCTGGCAGTAAAGGGACGCGAACCGTAAAGCCATGGCCATTTAAGAATTCGGCCCAGGGCCGCAGAACAGATGGAGTGCTGGTGAAGCCGTGAACTAGAACTATTCCGACCTTAGAGTTTTCACCACTTCCCCGTGCGGACCACGCGGTAATCGCTTCCTGTGGTGCGCCCTCTAAACCCATTTCTCTATGTTACTCGCGCCTTCATGTCACTGATCTGCAATACGCTAATGAATTATGAGTGAAGAATCAGCGACAGTGACGAAGCTTGCCGATCATCGCGCCCTGCACGAAGTGGTCTTCGTCATTTTGGACTTGGAAACATCTGGCGCTGCTCCTTCAACTGGCGCCGCTATCACCGAAATCGGAGCCGTGAAAGTACGTGGCGGCGAAATAATTGGAGAGTTTCAGACCTTCGTGAATCCCCAACATGGGCTCTCTGATTTCATCACCTCATTAACTGGGATTACAGATGAGATGTTATCTGATGCGCCCAAAATCAAATCCGTGCTTCCCGATCTTTTTGAATTCCTTGGCTCTCATAAAGAGACGGTATTGGTTGCACACAATGCACCCTTTGATTTAGGTTTCCTTAAAGCCGCCGCGAAAAAACATAAACGCGCATGGCCTGACTATCCGGTGATAGACACCGTTCGAATCGCAAGATCAGTCTTGGAAAGAGATGAAGTTGCCAATTGCAAACTATCAACTCTTGCCACCTTCTTCGGAGCAAGGACATCACCGACGCACCGCGCGCTAGATGATGCGCGAGCAACGGTAGATGTATTACACGGGATATTTGAAAGGTTAGGAACTTTTGACGTTTCAACTTTGCAAGAGCTTTTAGACTTTAAGCGAAAGCGGAGTAAAAGACCTCTGGATTAATTGCCGAGGATCTCTTGCGTTAGCAGCGCCCACTTCTCAAGCAAGGACTTGGCGGCACCAGAATCAACTGCGGCGGCTGCTTTGGTCAGTGATTTATTGAGTCGCTCGTGAATACCTAATTCTTTTTCACCATCAAAGGCTGCAATTGCAGCAGCAGCATTTAGGAGCACCGCATCCCGAGGTGCGCCTTTTTCGCCACTAAAAATCGCTCTAGTAATTCGCGCATTCTCAGTGGCATCTCCACCGACCAACGCTTCGATGGGAGCGCTTGTTAATCCGAAATCTTTAGCATCTATGCGATCGCTGGTGATCTCACCTTTACCAATCGTTAGAACAGAAGTGGAAGTGGCCAGTGTTATCTCATCAAGACCATCATCGCCACGAAAGACAAATCCTTCCACGCCGCGATCTGATAACACTTGGGCCATCACTAAATGCATACGCTCGTTTGCAACACCGATTGCTGCTGCTTGTGGTCGCGCCGGATTGGCAAGTGGACCCAAAATATTGAAGACCGTTGCCGTGCCCAAATCTTTACGGGCAGGTGCGGCAAAGCGCATCGCGGGGTGAAACACGGGGGCAAAGCAGAAACCAATTCCTAGTTCGGCAACGGTCTTGGCTACTTGTTCTCCATTTAGATTAATCGCTACGCCTAGCGCTTCCAGCAAATCTGCAGCTCCAGATTTCGAAGATGCGGCGCGATTGCCATGCTTAACCACTCGCGATCCGGCGGCCGCTGCGATGATGGCAGCTGTTGTTGAAATATTTATCGTATGTGCGCCATCTCCACCAGTTCCAACGGTGTCAACTGATCTATCACTGATCGAGATAGGTGCGCAGTGTTGATACATCTGATCTACTAGGGCGCCAACTTCATCCGGCGTTTCACCTTTATTTTTAAGTGCAAGTAAGAACTTCTTCAATACTTCTTTTTCAGAACGATCCTCTAGAACTTCTTGCATAAAAAATTGCGCCTCTTGCGGCGTGAGATCTAGCCCGCTCTCCAATTTGGAGATTGCAGCAGCCCAATCAAGAGAGCTCATTTTTGTAGCCTGTTGTTAGCGAATTGCCGCGGAAGTTTGGGTGCGCAATAAGTCTGCGACGGTATTTGCCAAGGTGAATGGATCGATCGGATGAATAACACTTGCTTCAGCGCGCGACCATGCCGCCAGCCAAGCATCCTCACGGCGGCCAGTGATCAACAAAACTGGCGGACAATTAAAAACTTCATCTTTGAGTTGGCGGGCAATTCCCATTCCACCTTCAGGAACGGCTTCGCCATCTAAAATAAATAGATCTGCCCGCAGCTGCCCGGAAAC
>CANLHI010000017.1 GCA_947490845.1 Actinomycetota bacterium
CATATGCCGGCTTTGAACAAAATGCTAAGCCTCATGCTCGCGTAATGCGCAAGCATGCTTCAGCATCATCATCTGCTAAGTCTTCAACAACTCTAGATATCGATGTCTGGACAGAGGCGAATAAGGCATGGGATGCATGTCTATCAACTGGCGATAAGAACGGATGGCGTAACGCACAGATCTCTGTGCTTGCACCAACCGGAACAATCGGTCTGATGATGGATTGCGATACAACTGGAATCGAACCTGACTTCTCATTGGTTAAGTTTAAGAAGCTTGTCGGTGGCGGATCTATGCAGATCGTTAACCAGACAGTTCCAGCAGCGCTTCGCAAACTCGGTTACTCAGAAGAGACAATCGAGGCGATCGTTGAATTCATCGCTGCAAATGGACATGTAATTGATGCTCCAGGACTTAAGCAAGAGCACTACGAAGTATTTGACTGCGCACTCGGTGCGCGTTCAATTGCTCCAATGGGCCACGTGCGCATGATGGCTGCTTGCCAGCCGTTCCTATCAGGTGCGATTTCAAAGACAGTTAACCTTCCAGAGGATGCAACTGTTGAAGAAGTTGAAGAAGTTCACCTTGAAGCATGGCGCATGGGTATCAAGGCACTTGCTGTCTATCGCGATAACTGCAAGGTCGGTCAACCTCTTTCAGATGGCAAGGCGAAGAAGAAAGATGCTCCTGTAGCACTTGCAGCAGCGCCAGTTCGCAACCGTCTGCCTAAGGCACGTCCTGCAACAACAACATCATTCTCAGTCGGAGGCGCAGAGGGTTACATGACCGCTGGTGCATACGCTGATGGTGCTCTCGGTGAAGTATTCCTAAAGCTGGGCAAGCAAGGTTCAACCTTGGCCGGTGTAATGGATGCCTTCTCAATCGCAGTTTCAATCGGACTCCAATACGGTGTTCCACTAGAAACATTTGTTGAGAAGTTCACTAACCTGCGCTTTGAGCCAGCAGGTATGACAGATGATGCTGATATTCGCATGGCGCAATCCATGATGGATTACATCTTCCGTCGCTTAGCACTTGATTACTTATCATTTGAAACACGTAGCGGCATGGGGTTGTTTACAGCTTCAGAGCGCGCACGTGCTCTTGAAACCGGTGAGTACACACAGGATGCAACACCTGCGAGTGCTGATATCCCAAAAGCAGTAGCGGCTGCGCCTGTGGCGGCTCCTGTGGCTGTAAAAATTGAGCCAGCACCACTAGCAACAACAATTGGTTCATCATCTGATCTCCTAGAGTCAATGGGAATCAAATCAGATGCACCACTTTGTATGACATGCGGTGTCAAGATGCGTATGTCAGGTGCTTGCTTTGTTTGCGAAGGTTGTGGAAACACATCTGGTTGCTCATAAGACTTAACCAACCCCGTTAAAAAGCCCGTCGCGTAACTGCGGCGGGCTTTTTATATTCATCACACACATATGTGAACTAAAAAGTTAGAATCACTTAATAAGAGCAAATATCTCGCGCTAAATTCCTATAAGATTGCAATCTACTTGAGGGAGTTTTGGTGCCACAAGCTTTACCCCCTTCTCTGGTGCATCGCTTGATTTTGATCAACGCCATGCTCTCGTTCGCAATGGGGTCCCTGGGCTTCTCAGTTCAACTCATAAAGCGCGATTTTGAACTCACGCGGGTCAGCGCTGCTTGGCACACCATTGGTTGGGCCGGGGCTTTGATTGTAATTTCAGTAGCGCTCTTGGGCCATGGCCATCGTCGTCCAGCAAATCAGACAATGCGTATCGGTTGGTTGGTAGTTGTAATAGGGACGCTGGCTTATTGCTTTAGCCCAAGTATTTACTTCTCAGTTCCAGCCCTGGCGCTAGCGGCCTGTGGTTCAGTAATCATGGGAAATACATCAGCTGCGATTCTGGCTGGACATTCCAAAACTGCGCTAAAGAATATGTTTAGTTCAACCGGTGTTGGTCTGTTTATGGGATCGGTTTCACCAACTGTTGTTGGTCTGACAACCCAAGTCGACATCCCGTGGCGCGCCACCGTTGGTATATCTGTCGTGGCCATTGGAGTAATTGCGCAGTTCTTAATTCCTGAACTGGGCGCTCGCCCAGAGCCAGTAGCTGAAGAGCGAAAAATTAAATGGGATAAAAGATTTATTGCGATGATGGCTTTTGGTTTCCTGGCAATCACCATGGAAATTTCGCTCTCTACCTGGGCCTTGGATCTGCTTACTGAACGAGGTGCTGCGCTAAAGACTGCCGTGCTATTTGCAACGGTGGCACCTTATTTTGTGGCGCTAACGCGTATATATCTTTCGACTAAAAATGAATATAACTTAAGACAAATTTGGGCAATATCTTTTGTGGCCGTGACTTTAGGTGTTGGGTTGATTATTTTTTCTACATCACCACTTATAACGCTGGCAGGGTTGATCATCGCTGCAGCCGGAATCGGGCCGTTTGCCGCAATTGCTATCGCAATGGCTGGCGCCAGTGATCAAGGATCCGATAAAGGCATCGCTGCCTTCGTAATGGGCATGGGAATATCTACTGGAGTCTCTCCATGGATTATGGGTTTTATTAGTGAAAACTTTGGCTTTGAGGCTGCCTACGGCGTAATTTTAATTGCCTTAGCTTTAGCAACCTTCTTGTTTTTAAAGATAATTAAGAAAGTAACTATTTAGGTAGTCGAAGTCCCTGCATTCCGCCATCAACGGCAAGTGCTGTGCCAGTTGTTGAAGCTTGTGCGGGATTTGCTAAGTAGATAATTGCGCTTGCAACTTCAACGGGGGAGACCAATCTGCCCATTGGTTGACGGGCCTGTAGCGCTGCTAACTCTTTCTCTGGTTCATTTGTATGGGAGAGTAAGTTCTTTACCCAAGGAGTATCTGATGTGCCTGGGTTAACGCAGTTAACGCGCACGCCATCTGCAATTCCATCAGTTGCCATGGCAAGTGTTAAGGCGTAAACCGCTCCCTTGCTTGCGCTATAAACGGCGCGCTTTGGCACACCGGCCGTTGACACCAGCGAACAAGTATTTACGATCGCTGCGCACTTGCTCTTCTTAAGAAATGGCATCGCTGCCGCACTCACGCGCCCCATCCCAAAGACGTTAACCCCGAAGACTTTATGCCAATCTTCTTCAGCTGCTTCAGAGATAGTGCCAATTGCGCCAATTCCCGCGTTATTTATAAGTACATCTATAACGGAAGTTTTGCTAGAGATTTGGGCGAAGGCAGATTTAACGCTTTCTGGGCTTGCCACATCGCAATTAATATATTGAGCAAAGCCGCCCATGCCACCTTCTTGAATATCTAAACCAATAACGATTGCACCTTGGGCTTGTAAGCTTTTTGCTACTTCAAGACCGATGCCAGAGCCAGCACCTGTTACTACTGCCGTTAAGCCGGCAAAGTCCTTGCTCATCTTCAAACTCCTTTTTTATAGGCAACCACGTTATTTCTAATCTCACCGATGCCATCGATGCCAGTTCGAATCTTCTGCCCGGCATGTAGATAAACCGGAGGCTTAAATCCAAGTCCCACGCCAAATGGTGTCCCACTATTTATGACATCACCTGGGAATAGTTCCATAAATTGGCTGATGTACCAAACAATATGGTCGATGCCGAATAACAAGTCGCTGGTATTGGAATCTTGCTTCATAACTCCATCTATTTCACACCACAAGCGTAAATTGTGGGCATCAATGGAATCTCCGGTCACGATGACAGGGCCTAGTGGATTAAAAGTTGGAAATGACTTTCCCTTTACCCATTGACCAGAACGCTCTAATTGCCAATGGCGCTCAGAGACATCTTGCGAGATCGAGTAGCCAAGGATGTGAGATGCCGAATCCTTCGGAGAATCCAGGTAAAGCGCGCGCTTTCCGATAACGATCGCCATTTCAACTTCATAATCAGTAGCAGTGCTATTTGGCGGAATCATTAGGTCATCATTTGGACCGATTACCGTGTCAGGTGCTTTCATGAAGATCACTGGCTCAACCGGGGTCTCAGCGCCAGATTCTTTGATATGGGCTAAATAATTTAAGCCAACACAGATAACTTTGGTAGGGCGATCAATAGGTGCTCCATAACGCACACCACTTAGCGAAGAGTGGGGCAGCTTATATAAATCAGCCTTAGCAACTCTCTCGTAACCACCATTTTCAAGTTCAGTGCGGTTCCAGTCACTAACAATGGATGAAACATCAATTGCCTGATCGCCCTCAACAACAACAGGATTTTCGCTGCCTACAGCTCCGATGCGTGCGATCTTCATTTAATTCCTCCAGGTAGTGTTCCGAGTCCAGCGTGAGCAGGTAAGAATCTGACATGTTTTGGTTCAAGTTCTTTCAGTGAGCTAACTCCGAGCAACTTCATATTGCGAATCATCTCAGTGCGCAGAATTGTAAGTGCTCGCTCGACACCTTCTTGACCGCCAGCCATGAGACCGTAGAGATAGGCGCGACCCACGTAGGTAAAGTCAGCGCCAAGGGCGATTGCCGCCAAGATATCTGCCCCGTGCATGATGCCGGTATCTAAGTGAACTTCTATTTCGTTCTTAAGTTCTTTCTTAACATCTATTAAGAGGTGAAGTGGGACAGGGGCGCGATCTAATTGGCGACCGCCGTGGTTAGATAAAATAATCGCATCTGCCCCGTATTGAGCCGCTTTCTTAGCATCCTCAACGGTTTGGATTCCTTTTATCGTTAATTCACCCTTCCATTGCTCTCGGATCCACTTTAGATCTTCAAAGGTCATGGTTGGATCAAACATAAAATCAAGAAGTTCGGCGACTGTGCCTTTCCAATTTTTCATGGTTGCAAAACTTATTGCAGGCGTTGTGAGGAAGTTAATCCACCATTCAGGGCGCGGTATGGCATCAATTAGCGTCTTAGTGGTCAGACGAGGGGGAACTGTTAAACCGTTTCGCACATCGCGCAAGCGCGCCCCGGCAACTGGAACATCCACAGTTAACATTAAATTTTTAACGCCTGCTTCTTGCGCACGACGCACCAACTCCATGCTGGCATCGCGGTCTTTCCACATATAAAGCTGGAACCAGTTTGTTCCACCA
Organism: Actinomycetota bacterium; assembly: GCA_947490845.1. GTDB lineage: Bacteria > Actinomycetota > Actinomycetes > Nanopelagicales > Nanopelagicaceae > Planktophila. Next base: position 5,057 of record CANLHI010000017.1, read on the forward strand.
GGGGATGCGGCAACAACATCTTCGATTGTTGTGGTTCCAAGAGTTGAGAGTGAGAAAGGAATTCCGAATTTTTGGGCAGCTCGTGCGCCCGCAATTTCACCTTCGGTGTGCATCATGCGCGCAAAACCAGTTGGCGCAATACCTACTGGCATTGCAAAGCTTTCACCGAGAACTTTGCATTCGAGTGAGGCGCTAGAAACATCTTGCAAAACATTTGGACGAAATTCTAAATCTAAAAATGCGCGACGAGCACGATCTAAAGTTAATTCTGATTCGGCAGAACCATCGGTGTAATCAAATGGTCCAGTTGGTGTGCGACGTTTAGCAATTTCACGTAAGTCCCAAATTGTTAACGCTTTCGCTAAACGTTTCTTGCGCGATGGAAATGATGGCAGCGCAAATTTTAAAAGTGGTGCTAATTCAATAATGTTTGGAAATTGTCGTTTCACATTTTTTTTAGTCAAAAGTTTCCACCGCCCTAGATCCAAATGCTATATGGTCTTCCTAGGGGAAAACATTGACTAATTTAGTGGAGGCGTGATTTTTGATTAAATTAATTCAGAATTTCCGAGATGGCGAAAAGTCACAAAAAGACCTGCTTGGCGGCAAGGGTGCCAACCTGGCAGAGATGGTTCAGATCGGTTTACCGGTTCCCCCTGGATTCACCATTACTACCGATGCATGTCGCCACTTTCTATTAACAAATGAATTTCCTGCCACTTTAGTTAAAGAACTCTTTGATTCTTTAGATATTTTAGAAGTTGAAACTGGCAAAAAATTTGGAGATAGCACCAATCCTTTATTGGTCTCAGTTCGCTCTGGTGCAAAGTTTTCAATGCCCGGAATGATGGAAACTGTTCTAAACGTAGGCATTACTTATGAAGTTGCAGAGAGCATGGCAGAAGCATCTGGCAATCCACGCTTTGCCTGGGATTCTTACCGCAGATTTATCGAGATGTTTGGCAAGACAGTGTGCGAAGTTCCGGTCTCTGATTTCCATCACATAGAAGAGCGAATCCTAGCCAAGACTGGGCATACAGATCTGCAGTCACTGGAAGTTGAAGATATTAAGGCGCTGGCAGATGGGTTCATTAAATTAATCGAGTTAAGCACAGGTGAAGAATTCCCGACTGATCCAAAGATTCATTTAGTGCGCGCCATTGAAGCTGTCTTTAAATCTTGGAATTCTGAACGCGCCCAGATGTATCGCCGGCGCGAGCGAATTCCTTCAGATATCGGGACGGCTGTAAATATCCAAGCAATGGTCTTTGGAAACTTAAGTGATGATTCAGGAACCGGTGTTGCCTTTACTCGCAACCCAGCAACTGGTGAGAATGGGCGCTACGGAGATTACTTGCAAAGAGCGCAGGGTGAAGATGTGGTTGCTGGAATTCGCACACCATTAACCCTCGAGGATTTTGTAACCCTGGCTCCTCAATTGGCTCTTGAATTAGATTCTGTAATGCAAAAGTTAGAAGATCATTACGGTGATCTCTGTGATATCGAATTCACTGTTGAAAAAGGCACTCTCTGGATTCTGCAAACTCGAGTCGGTAAAAGAACTGCTGAGGCAGCTTTTAGAATTGCAATCGCCTTAGTTGAAGAGGGCAAGATTGATATGGACGAGGCGTTGCGCCGCACATCTGGTGATCAATTGGCGGCGCTGATGTTCCCGCAATTTGATACATCGGCTAAGAAAGATTTAATTGCCTCTGGCATCCCGGCATCTCCCGGAGCAGCAGTGGGTGAGGCGGTATTTGATTCCAAGCGCGCCTTCGATATGTCAAAGGCTGGCAAGAAAGTTATTTTGGTGCGCCGTGAAACTAGTCCAGATGATTTAGTTGGAATGGTGGCATCACAGGGCATTCTGACTAGTCGAGGCGGGAAAACTTCACACGCAGCAGTTGTGGCTCGCGGTATGGGTAAGACAGCGGTCTGCGGTGTGGATTCAATATCAGTAGATGAACGAGCCAATCTCTTTACAGCAGGTAATGTGACAATTTTTGAGGGAGATTTAATCTCAATCGATGGGACAACAGGAAATGTTTACAAAGGCGAAGTCTCGGTTGTCGCATCTCCCGTAACTTCTTACTTGGAAGGTCGACTATCGGCGGACTCTGATGAAGCAAGTCCAGTTGTTAAGGCGGTAGATCGCATATTGGCTCACGCCGATACCCGGCGCAGACTTCAGGTGCGAACAAATGCTGACACACCAGAGGATGCAATAAGGGCGCGAATTTTAGGCGCCGAAGGGGTCGGCTTATGTCGAACCGAGCATATGTTTTTAGGTTCGCGCCGTTCCTATGTGGAACGTTTAGTTCTTGCTGAAAATGAAGATATCCAAAGATCGGTAATCGCCGAAATGGAACCGCTGCAAAGAGCTGACTTTGTGGGAATTATGATGGCGATGTCGGGACTTCCGGTAACAATTCGATTGCTTGATCCACCGCTGCATGAATTCTTGCCTTCGCTAATTCAATTAAGTGCAGTAATGGCGCGAGCCGAAGCCTTAAACGAAGAGATTTCTGTGCGCGATAAGGCGATGTTTGCAGCGGTTAATCGCCTTCACGAAGCTAATCCCATGTTGGGTCTGCGTGGTGTGCGGTTAGGTATTTTAATTCCTGAACTTTATAAAATGCAGGTAAGAGCGTTAGTTCACGCCTATTTGGAAGTAAGGAAGTTAGGGCACGATCCAAGACCGGAAGTGATGATTCCTCTGGTATCAACCCAACGCGAACTCTTATCGCTGCGCGAGATCCTGGAAGCAGAAATTGCCAATACCTTTAAGGGAACCGCCTTTGATACAGAATTTCCAATTGGCAGCATGATCGAGACGCCGCGTGCGGCAATTACCGCCGATCGATTAAGTGCCTACGCGGATTTCTTCTCATTCGGTACCAATGACCTAACCCAATTAACTTGGGCATTTAGTCGCGATGATGTGGAATCAACGTTCCTGCCTAGGTATTTAGATCTTGAGTTACTGCCATTTAATCCATTTGAATCCCTGGATGAAGCAGGTGTTGGAATACTTTTAAAGACTGCCGTTGATTTGGCTCGTGGAATTAAGGGTGATTTCAAATTAGGTATTTGTGGAGAACACGGCGGTGACCCGCGAAGTATTCATTTCTTTAATTCACTCGGCTTAGATTATGTATCGTGCTCGCCATTTAGAGTCCCTGTGGCGCGACTTGAATCAGGTCGGGCAACTGTTATCGCCTCTTAAATTAAGATGGGGAAGTTCGGCAAGAGTTACTTAAGTCCCGTAATCTGATTAAGTAGTGGTTTCTTTTCGGCTAGACGCGTTAACTGTTCTTGCACCATTTTGCGTGCCCGCGGGTCAAAGGCTGCGCTATCTCCTCCCACATGTGGCGTGATAATTAGATTAGGCGCCGACCACAGCGGATGTCCTTTGGGTAGCGGTTCTGGGTCGGTCACATCTAAACCTGCGGTGATTCTGCCGGTATTTAGTTCGGCTACTAGAGCATCGGTATCAACGATTGCCCCACGTGCAAGATTGATTAGCGTGGCGCCATCTTTCATTTTCTTGATTCGATCAGCGTTGATGAAATTCTTCGATTCATTAGTAAGTGGCAAGATCAAGATAATTACATCAAGGTCGGGGAGATAGTTATCGAATTCGCTTATTTTTACCGCGCCATCAGCGCCACTTCTAGAAAAGGCTGTCACCTTAGTTTCAAGCATTTCCAACAGTGAGGCAATGCGTTTTCCAATATTTCCATAACCAATGATTCCGACATGAGAATCTGCCAGCGCAGGCTTTCTTCGGCGCTGCCAGATGCCGTTCTTCTGGTTATCCATAAATTCTGCAAAGCCGCGACGTGAGGCAATGGTTAGGCCAACGGCAAGTTCAGAGGTGGAGACATCATGTAGCCCAGATGCGTTACAGAGAATCACATGGCTTGGAATATGCGGCAAGATATCTTCATAGCCAGCCTGGGAATAATGCACAGTCTTTAAATTCTTCATCTTTGCAATAACTTCAAATGTTTTTATACCGCCCATATAGCTTGGTGCATAAAATTCAATATCTTCTAATTGCGACTGCGCTGGAATAAATCCATCGGTTGGCAGGTGGTTCATGCCCTTGGGAATTAAAAGATCGCTCCATTGAGTCCAGATATTCATTCTAAATATCCCCCAATTCGATTCTGCGCCAAGGTTACTTTATTCATTTAAGCGATCATAGGTGTTTAAGAATTCTATTTGGAAGCCAAGAACTTTCGCCCCGCTAGAGTGGGGGGATGAGCGATCTTTCGGCGCAGGTGCGTAAAGCCCTCGATGCTGCAGTCGCCGCTATTGGTGGCGCACCTCGAGAGGGGCAGATTGAAATGGCTGAAGCGGTCGCCAACGCGCTAACTGATCGCCATCATTTAATGGTGCAAGCTGGAACTGGCACCGGCAAATCACTTGCCTATTTAGTGCCGGCACTTGTTCATGGCCGAAAAGTTTTGGTGGCAACAGCAACGCTTGCGCTGCAACGTCAGTTAGTTGAAAGAGATCTGCCAGCAGTTGTTCCCGCACTTGAAAAAGTTTTGGGGCGCGAGATAACTTATGGAATCTATAAAGGCGTTGGCAACTACGTTTGCCTGCAGAAGATGAACTCGGAAGATCCTGATCCAGATGGAGAAGTTTTATTAGAAGTAAGCCATCTTGGCAAAGATGCCAAACGTTTACATGCTTGGGCAAAGACTCCTGGGGTCTCAGGTGATCGCGATGATGCACCTGAGGTCGATCGTCGTGTTTGGGCTGCTAATTCACTTTCCGGGCGCGAATGTGTTGGCGCAGATGTTTGTAATTACGGGCCACAATGCTTTGCCGCCCTTGCCAAAGCTAAGGCGCAGTTAGCCGATGTAGTAGTTACCAACCACACCTTGCTGGCAATCGAAATTGTTGATTCGCATCCAATTTTGCCAGAGCGAGATGCTGTCATTTTGGATGAAGCCCACGAATTTATGGATCGCACAACCCAAGCTGTGACTGAAGAGTTAACTTCAGCGCGCGTTATCCGCGCTGCTGCGATGGCGCGAAAACATATGCCGGGCAAGTTATCTGATGCCATGACCAAGGCTGCTGATAATTTTCATGATGCGATGGCAGATTATGGCGATCAAATCCGTGGCGATTTCAACGCGCAAGGGCGCCTGGAAGAGATCCCATCTTCACTAGAGGCACCGATTCGCAAAGTAAAAGAAGCGGCCGCGGCCATAGTTCAAATCATTAGCGCTGATGATGAAATCATAGATTCTGATGTGATAGCAGAACGCGCCCGCGTTAAAGGTGCGGTCAATGAGATCAATACAACTTGTGGCAAGTTATTAAAGATGAGTGGTTCACATGTTCTTTGGTATGAGCCGACCTTTTCTACATTGCATTTAGCCCCGCTTTCGGTCTCGGAAGTCCTGCGTGCAAACCTTTTGACCAAGACGCCAGTTATCGCAACATCTGCAACCTTGACTGTTGGCAACGGCTTTGATGCCATGGCGCGCAGTATCGGCTTTGTTGTTGGCTCAGATGCGGATTCAGAGAGTGAAGATGGCGATATTGATCCGGCCAATGTGCAGATGCTCGATGTTGGCTCGCCCTTTGATTTTGCCAATCAAGGCGTTTTATATATGCCAAAACATCTGCCCGAACCTGGTCGCGATGGACCAAGTATTGAAGTCTTAACTGAACTCGGTGAGTTAATTGATGCCGCAGGCGGTCGCACTTTGGCGCTATTTAGTTCATGGCGCGGGGTGGAGGCAGCCGATGCGCACTTGCGCAGTGTTTTGAAAGAGTTACCAATCACAATAATTACGCAAAAGCGTGGGGATGCAGTTGGTCCGTTGGTGGAACGTTTTGCTAAGGATGAAACTTCAATTTTGCTTGGCACGATGTCGCTCTGGCAGGGCGTGGATGTTCCGGGCAACTCTTGTATTTTGGTTTCAATTGATCGCATTCCATTTCCTCGTCCCGATGAACCAGTTATGTCAGCTCGGGCATCGTTAGCTGATGCAGCCGGCGGCAGTGGATTTATGCAAGTCTCACTGCCACGTGCTGCGTTATTGCTGGCGCAGGGGACTGGCCGGTTGATTCGCAGCGTTGATGACCGCGGTGTTGTTGCGATTTTAGATTCACGAATCGCCACTAAGCGCTACGGAAGTGTTTTGCTTAACTCAATGCCACCGCTATGGCGCACCTCGGATGGCTTGGTTGTTCGTGACTCTTTGCGACGATTATCTAAGGGCGTAAAAGAATAAAGTCGTGCCGCGCATTTAAAGAGATTCATTGGCTGCCCATCGAGATTAGTTTTCCAGCAATAAAATTTGACCGAAACAATTCATTTTTTTATCAATGTTCACACTTGTGAACGCCTGCCGAATCGCTGTAAAAAGGGCGCAAAATCAGTTTACAAAGATCTCAATACTCATAATGATTGCCAAATATTCTATGTAAGAGCAACTAGATAAATGTTATGGGAGCGAAATGTCAAACCAAAAAGTTAAGCGTATTACAGTCCACGAGATTGCAATTGGAGACGGTGGCGCTGGGCAAACCAGAGAATCTTCACCATGGTTGTGCACTCCAGTAACTCACTTCCCTGACTCTCGAACTCGACTAAGAGATTACTTTGGAGATGTAGCACTTGTAATAGTTGAGATTGAAACAGAATCAGGAATAGTCGGTGTCGGCTCTTGCGGAACGGCAAACTCTGGAATCAAGAGAATCATTGAAGATCATTTCGCACCACTTGTAATCGGTGAAGATCCTTTTAAAGTTGAACTCATCTGGTCAAAGCTCTATCGCTCTAGTGCGCGCTTTGGTCGCCGCGGCGCTGCAATTTCTGCCATCAGCGGTATTGATATAGCCCTCTGGGACATTATGGGAAAGGCGCTTAACGCTCCGGTCTATGACTTGCTCGGTGGAAAGACGCGCGATGAAATTCAAGTTTATGCAAGTCGCCTCTATGCCTTAAAAGATCTTGATGCACTCAAAGATGAAGCACGTGGTTACGTTAAAGAGGGTTTCACAATGTTAAAGCAGCGCTTTGGCTTTGGCCCAGCAGATGGCGTTAAGGGAATGAAGGGAAATATCGCTTTAGTTAAAGCAGTCCGTGAAGCAGTCGGTGATGAAATCGAAGTTTCTGCCGATGCCTATATGGGTTGGGATTTGGAATATGCGATAAAGATGGAGAGAGAGCTTCGTCCGTATGGACTTAAATGGATTGAAGAAGCTCTTATGCCACATGATGTTAATGGCTACGCCAGGTTATGTTCGATATCGCAAACACCAATCTCACACGGAGAGCACTCATATACCAGATGGGACTTCCAAGAAATAATTGAGAAAGGTGCCGCACATATTCTGCAACCAGATGTTAACCGCGTTGGCGGAATTACTGAGGCCCGAAAGATTTGGGCGATGGCTGCAGCCAAAGACCTACCTGTTGTCCCACACGGCAATGATCTTCACAACCTTCACTTGGTCTTCTCACAGGTGAACACCCCATTTACTGAGTATTTTCCAAATATTTGGGATGGCGGAAACACTCACTTCTGGGATCTCTATGAAGGAAACCCGGTTGTTAAGGATGGAAAGATTTCCATGAGCGATAAGCCCGGACTTGGTTACACCTTAAATCATGATGTCGTGGACAAACTGCGCTTAAAGCGAGACGGGAACTAGGAGAGCAGCCATGGATATGAAAGCAGATGTTACAAAGGCGGCAATTACCAGAACTATGTGGCGAAAGAAATTAGATCCCACAAAAGTTGATGAATACATCGATCGGCATGAGAATATTTGGCCAGAATTGTATGCAGCGATTAAGGAACAAGGAGTCAAAAATTACTCCATCTTTATCGATGGTAACGAATGTATTGGTTATTTTGAACACGAGAACATTGCCGAACATAAGAGCGCTAACGAGGTTCCGACGCAATTATCAATTGATTGGGAAAATTCAATGCGTCCACTGTCAGCAGATAAGATCTCAGAAGATCAAGGCATGCGCCGAGATCTCAAACTAGTTTTCTACGTGGAATAATCTTTGCGATGACTAGCTCTTATTTAGACGGAGTCATACCCATTGCGGTTATGCCTTTCGATGAGAATGACCAGATAGACCTCAAGGCGCTTAAAAGTGAGATCGATTTCCTTGTATCCATTGGAATCAAATGGGTTGGATTCGGATATGGAAGTGAGGTTTATACCCTTGCCGAAGGTGAATTAATCAAAGCCCTTACTTACTCAGTTGAAGTAGCCAGGGCAAAGATTGGAGTTATCGGTAACGTCGAACTCAACAGTACGAAAGGTGCGATTGAGAGGGTCAATAACATCAAAGCAACCGGTGCGGCGATGGCGATGATGAGACCCGGTGGAATGATGGCCGCAGCACAAAGTGCCGATGTTGCAGAAGCATTTCGGGAAGTCGGATCAGCTTGTGGCTTTCCCATCGTGATTCAGGATGCTCCACAAAATACCGGTGTGAATCTCTCACCGCAGGTATTGGCAGATTTACTTGAAAATGGCGCGAATATCGCTTCCCTAAAAATCGAACCGTTATCACCGGCAACGAAAATTTCAGAGGTAATTCGGAATTTGAAAGATAAGAATCTCTCTGTCATTGGCGGACTTGGGGCAATGGAGTTAATTCACGAGATTAAGCGGGGGAGCAAAGGCACAATGCCAGGACCGGCCTTTCCTGAAGTTTTCCGTGAGATTCAAAACCGCATGAGCGCAGGGGATGAAGCAAGTGCCCGTAAATTATTTAATCGCATCTTGCCTCTTCTAGTTCTGAGCAATCGAGATATGAGTACATTTTTGTTTATGCAGAAGTATCTACTTCAAAGACGTGGTGTTTTAAGCAGAACCAATCTCAGATCCCCCCATAGTAAACTTGATCCACAGTTACCTCAGGAGATTGAAGAAATGTTGGCAGCAATTGATTTTGAGTCAATTCTCAAGGAATGCTCATAAGCATATGAACAAAAAAGCAAGAGTTGGAGTTGTAGGAGCCGGTTGGTGGAGCGGGCGCGTCCATTTACCGGAAATCGTAAAAAATAAGGATGCAGAATTGGTCGCAATTTGCGATGCAAATATGGATAGAGCAATCGAATCCAAAGAGATGTTTAACGCTGAGCTTGCCTTCGATAACATAGAAGATGCTTTAAAAATCGGCCTGGACTGTGTATTAATTACAACACCGCATAACCATCACTTTTTACCAGCCCTGGCTGCACTCAAAGCTGGCGCCGATGTAATGATTGAGAAGCCTATGGTTCTTTCACCGCTGGAAGCATGGGAACTCGTAAGAGTGGCTGCAGAAAATAATTGCAATTTGCATATGGGTTACACCTTTCCGCATTCCTCACATGTGCAGAAAGTCCGAGATTTATTGCGTGAAAATCGCTTTGGTGAATTGGAATTAGGAGTGGGACTCTTCGCGGGCAATATTTCACCTTTGTATAGAGGCGATGAAGGTGTTCAGCAAGAAGAGGGCACCCCGTTTGTTTCTCAGATCGATACCTACGCCTCCAAGAAGAGCGGCGGCGGCCAACTTTATACTCAGACAACTCACGTTGTGTCTACGATGTTGTTTTTAACTGATGCAATCCCAACTTCAATTTCTGGCGTTTTAAATGATTCAAGCCAAACGGTTGATTCATCTAATTCCTTGATTATGCGAACACGCGATAAATTCTTTGCAACCTTCGGCTCATCTGGAGCAATGACTGATCACAATAATAGAATTGAAGAGTACAAAATTATTGGAAAACTCGGTCATATCAATCTTGATACTTGCAAAGGAACTTTGGAAACACAAATTAAGCCTGAAGCCTTATTTACTCACGCACCGCTGCCACAAGAGTTGGTAAATCCGATGTCGGAGACATCAAGAGCTCTTATCTCAACTTTTCTCAAAAAAACATCCGTGGTCGCATCTGGTGTTTTAGGAGCGCTAACTGTGGAAGTTCTCGAAGCAACTCGTCGCTCCTCACTTGAACGCAAGACGATAGATATTAATCCGCCAATAAATTCTGCAGGAGAGTTCGATCCCAAGCTAATCAAGGATGGCGATTCCTAGGCACAAGTCTTTAGATTGGTGTGATCAGATTTTCGATCTTGGATCTTAAATCTGGCCAAGATTTTGCAAAACTCGGATGTAACGGCAGACGCGTTACATCATCTAAAAGAACCCATTTAACTTCGTGTGATTCATCGTTTAATTCGTGCGCTTCAAGTTCAGCACTTGCTTCGGCAATTATCGTTTGATAGCTCCAGATACCGTGATCATCAATATGTATTTCTCGCGGATTTAAATACTGTGGATCAATCCCGGTCTCTTCAACTACCTCGCGAATAGCACCTTCCGTAACGCTCTCATGTGAATCACGAGCGCCACCCGGTATTCCCCAAGTGTCACCGTTATGAACCCATGGGGCGCGGTGCTGTAACAAGATAGCGCCATCGCGGTAAATCAAAATTCCGGCTGCACCATTTAAGCCCCAATGTTTGCCGCCACAACTGCATTCGATCCAACCATCTCCATCGCGCGCAACCATCACTTACCTAGAGTGTCATAACTATCCACAACTTTCGACTTTCGGCACCTATGCCATGTGCGCAGGTTCTATTTTGCGCCACATGAAACTCAAAATCCTCACCTTAATCGCAGCGCTAACAACGGCATCGATCACCCCAAGTTCGGCAGCCGAATGCGAAATTGCTTGCGTTGATGTCTATACCCAAGATGGCCAATTGATTTTTGAAGCCCGCAAAGGTTCTGGCCCAAAGGCGAGTGTTGCGGTGAGGCCGAAAATTGTTGCCAAACCAAAGGCCAAGGCTGCGGTTAAACCAAAGGTTGTTACTGCGCCAAAGATAGCGGTGCCAAAGAAGAAAGTTGTGCCAAGGAAATTAGCGCCAGTGCCGGTCGCTGCAACTTCCCTTAGCGATCGCATCAGCAAATCTCTGCCAACGGCTGGGATTTCATATCAACCCAATTTTCAACCGTTAATAAATGTGCCAGTTTATTTCTGGAGCGATGTCCCAACGCTATTTCGAAGCAAGGTTGATTTAATCGGTGAATCAATTGATGTGGCGATGCGACCTTCATTTACATGGTCATTTGGCGATGGGTCGTTTGCAACAACTACAGATCCAGGTGGGCCCTATCCAAATGGCCGGATCACCCATATCTATTCAAATCCCGGAACCTATCCAGTAATTCTGATTACAACTTGGGGCGGCTCATTTACGCATAACTCAATCGAACGTGCCATCACTGGGCAGATCAAAAAAAGCTCGGCCCTGTCCATCACCGTGGTGGCAGCTCCAACTCGTTTTATGAATTGAGCAAAGATGACCACACTTACCTCACCACACGACCTAATCGCTGCAATCCCATTTCTAATCGGCTATCACCCAGTTGATTCACTTGTTGTTGTCTCAATTAAAGATGATTGCGTGGGCATGGCGATGCGCGTTGATTACCCAAATGATCTGCCAGCATCGGCTTATGATTTATTGGCATCACATCTGCAACGTGAAGGTTCAAATGGTGCGCTATTGGTGGCCTATGTTCCCGCTAAGAAAAACGATGGGGAAGTGGTCTTAAGTGATTTGGCAGCAGCGCTAAAGCGCATCGATGTTGCCATTGATGAATCGCTATTGATAAAAGATGGCCGTTATCGCTCCATGCTTTGTGCGGATTCGCAGTGCTGTCCGCCGGCCGGGCGCGAACTTCCTGAAATTAGCGCATCGCGTATTGCGCTAGAACATGTGGTTGCCGGCCGAACTATGCCTTTTGCCAATATCGAAGCGCTTACCGAATCAATTTCGCCACTTGTTATTAGCGAAGATTCCAAATGGATCACTCGGGTTGGCAAGTTTGCGAAAGTGGATAAGAAAACTGACATAAATGTGCTGCAAAGAGACGGTGCAAAAGCGGTTATTGATTTAGCTAGCGAATTTGCGGCAGGTCGCGGCACCGAAGATCTTGCGCTAACTGCGCGAGTAATCGGGCGCCTATGCGATATTCAAGTACGTGATTTTGCACTAGGCAGTCATACCGACGAAAACATTGACAGTTATTTTCTAATGTGGCGCCAACTAATGCGCATGGCGCCAATGGGCCAAGTTGCACCTGTGGCCTCCCTCTTCGCAGCCCTTGCTTATGAGTCTGGTGACGGTGCGCTGGCCCATCGCGCACTCGATCGCGCCTTGGCCGATATCAATGGTTATGCGCTGGCGCTGCTGTTGCGCCGGGTATTTACCGCTGGCTGGCCACCACAGTCATTTGCAGCGATGCGCCGTGAACTACACCCCAAAGTTAGCTCTGGAATTTTTGGGTTAGACTTACCCCCAGGTCACGAGTTCTAATCGATAGCCCCGGCTGATTAGACGGCAACCCTCCACCGCGGTGGGGTGCTCCGGGTGACGACCAGGTTCACGTCAAATGATGTGGGCAAGTGCGTGAAGGATTTAGTCAATGTCAAAAGAATCTCATTCATCAAAGATCGGTGCCCAAGTAACTGGGGCATGGCTAGATGGCCAAGATCCGGGCGAGCGCAAATTCATTAAAATCGGCTTTCTCTTACTTGAAAATGGTGAGACGCTGCCCGATATAACAATTGCCTACCAATCTTGGGGCACGCTAAACGCTGCTAAAGATAATGCGATTTTAATTAACCATGCGATGACCGGTTGGTCTGATGTGACATCGTGGTGGCCAAATATGGTGGGGCCAGGGTTGGCATTTGATACCGATAAATATTTCATCATCTGTCCCAATGTAATTGGGGGATGCCAGGGCAGCACTGGTCCTTCATCGATAGCACCCGATGGCAAACGTTACGGTTCACGTTTTCCAACGCTGACAGTGCGCGATATGGCAGAGGCAGAAATATTGTTCTCAGATGCCATCGGGATTAAGAAGTATCTCTTAGCTGTTGGCCCATCACTTGGCGGAATGCGCTCGCTGGAATGGGCGATCGAACATCCAGGTCGCGTTGGCGCAATCTGCACGATTGGATCTTCAGCAGTTGCAACTGGCGATCAAATCGGGGGATTCTCAGTTCAAATACGAGCAATTAAATCTGATCCCAATTTCAATGGTGGCGATTATTACGAACAAGAAGTTGGTCCAATTGAAGGCATGGGCATTGCACGCCGAATCGCGCACCTTACCTATCGCACCGAATCTGAGATGGATGTGCGCTTTGGGCGCCAGATGCAGGGCGATGAGACTGGGCGCTATGCCGTTGAGTCATACCTTGACCATCAGGCAGATAAATTAGCCAAGCGCTTTGATGCCAATACATATATTTCGCTAACTTCGGCGATGGCTTCCCACGACGTTGGGCGCGAACGCGGAGGAGTGGTTAAGGCCCTCGAATCGATCAAAATTCCAGTAGTTGTGGTCTCAATTGATACCGATCGCCTCTTCCCACCTCGACTTCAGGTTGAGGTTGCCGAGCTAGTTCCGGGGGCGGCAGAGCTAATAACAATCTCATCGGAGTTCGGACACGATGGCTTTTTGCTGGAATCTGAGGCAGTTGGCGTCGCAATCCGCCAGGCGCTGAGTATAATATAGACATCGCTTCGAGCAGTTCGAAACAAAAGTTTCGAAAGTGGTTCGAAAAAACCAAAGGACAATTGTGGCTGTATTTAGTGCGCTCAAAAACAAGGTGAAGGCTGCCAAGCCGGCTAAGAAAGCTGTTGCAAAAAAGGGCGTTGCAAAGAAAGCCGCTCCTGCTAAAAAAATTGCAGCAAAGAAGGCGCCAGTTAAGAAGGTAGCGGCCAAGAAAGCACCTGCTAAGAAAGCGGCACCGGTTAAGAAAGTTGCAGCGGTAAAGATTGCGCTAAAGAAGGATTTAACTGCCAAGGAAGTTCAGCAACTTGTAAGCCTTAAGAACGATGTAGCTCGCCACAACGAGATCGTTGCAACACTCGCCGCTAGCGGAATTGATAATTACCGCAAGGCGGTTAAGAAAGAATTCTTAGCGCTGGCTCAAGAGGCGCGTCACTTAGATGAAACACTTTTAATTGATACAGAGAAGGCTCGTAAGGGCGGACTTGGCACAGCCAGTCGCATTCTCTCTAAAGCACAACTTGCACTGATCGCTCCACCTGCCGCACCAGTTGCAGCACCTGCTGCTAAGGGCGGCAAGGCAGCCATTGTTTTAGATGATGAAGGCAATGAAATAGTTGTCGAAGAAGTAGATCTCGAAGATGTAGAAACATTAATTGCTGAAGCCACAGATATCATCGATACGGAGGCTGAAGATAAATCTAATCAGCCACGCGTTGTGAACCTGGCGGAGGAAGCATCAGGTAATGAGGAAAATGCCTTCACAATTAAGGCATCTGAAGAAGATGATGCACCTGCCCAGACAGTTATGACTGCTGGTGCAACTGCTGACCCAGTTAAGGATTACCTAAAGCAGATTGGCCGCGTTGCCCTGCTTAACGCAGAACTCGAAGTAGAACTGGCGACTCGTATCGAGGCTGGTCTATTTGCGGAAGAGAAGATTAAAGAAGATAAGAAGATGGACAAGAAGTTAAAGCGCGAACTCGGCTGGATTGTCGAAGATGGCAAGCGCGCTAAGAACCACTTGTTGGAAGCAAACCTACGTCTGGTTGTATCGCTGGCAAAGCGTTACACCGGTCGCGGAATGTTATTCCTTGATCTAATTCAAGAAGGAAACCTTGGTTTGATCCGTGCGGTTGAGAAGTTTGACTACACAAAGGGTTACAAGTTCTCTACCTATGCAACTTGGTGGATCCGTCAGGCGATCACTCGTGCGATGGCAGACCAGGCTCGCACAATCCGTATTCCAGTTCACATGGTTGAAGTAATCAACAAATTGGCACGTGTTCAGCGCCAGATGTTGCAAGATCTAGGCCGCGAACCGACACCGGAGGAACTCGCTAAAGAACTTGATATGACCCCTGAAAAAGTTGTGGAAGTTCAAAAGTATGGCCGCGAACCAATTTCACTTCACACACCTCTTGGTGAAGAAGGCGATTCTGAATTCGGCGACCTAATTGAAGACTCTGAAGCGGTAAAGCCAGAAGAATCTGTGACATTTACAATCTTGCAAGAACAGTTAATGCAAGTCCTAGGTGGGCTCACTAACCGTGAAGCAGATGTAATTAAGGCGCGCTATGGCTTAACAGATGGACAACCAAAGACACTTGATGAGATTGGCAAAGTTCACGGAGTAACTCGCGAACGTATTCGCCAGATCGAATCAAAGACAATGTCGAAGTTGCGACACCCATCTCGTTCGCAATCACTGCGCGATTATCTAGATTAAAACCAGATTCAAAAAGAAAAATCCCCTATCCAGTTTGTCGGATAGGGGATTTTTCGTTAAAAGTAATTAGTTTTTAGATTCAACCAGACGTTCTGAATCATCTTGGATGGCAACGGCCACAGCCTTTAGCTTTTCAGCGTATTCCTTGCCGTGGTGTGCACAAAACATGAGTTCTCCACCAGTTACGAGGGTTGCTCGCACATATGCCTGAGCGCCGCAACGATCGCAGCGATCTAGTGCATTAAGAGGTGTGGATTCGAGGATTACTTGCTCGGTCATCGCGCTCTCCGTTCATGTAGGTGGGAAGTGGTACTTCGTATGGAACATCAAACCATGTCTGATTATTCCCCGCAGGATATATCTCGATATTTTTTGTTAATTTTGTGTTGCAAAACACCAATATCCACAATATCTAGGGGAATTACCAATATTTGAGACTAAGTCGGCGCGTTAACGCGAGCACTTTGCAAACCGCCGCTAGCCTTTGCCTCCGTGGCCGCAAAGAAAAGTTCAGACGATGCGGGGGATCAATTAGATCTCTCTTCAATAGCCAACGCTGAAGATTCTTATACCGCCAAAGATCTAGCAGTACTAGATGGCTTAGATGCTGTTCGCAAACGCCCAGGTATGTATATCGGCTCAACTGACTCACGTGGGTTGATGCATTGCTTGTGGGAAATTATTGATAACTCAGTTGATGAGTCTTTAGCCGGGCACTGTAAGAAAATTGAAATTAATTTAGAATCAGATGGATCAGTTGAAGTCCACGATGATGGTCGCGGAATCCCAGTCGATAAAGAACCAAAGACTGGACTAACTGGCGTTGAAGTCGTTCTTACAAAATTACACGCCGGCGGAAAATTCGGTGGCGGTTCATATGCCGCATCCGGTGGATTGCACGGTGTTGGCGCATCAGTTGTAAACGCGCTTGCCGAAAGACTTGATGCTGAAGTAGATCGCAATGGAAAAATTTATTGGATGTCATTTAAGCGCGGTGTTGCTGGAATCTTTGAAGGTGAAGGACCGAAGGCAGAGTTCACGCCACAATCTGGTTTGCGCACAATCGGCAAAGTTTCGGCAAAAGTTACCGGCACGCGTATTAAGTGGTGGTCTGATCGCCAGATCTTCTTAAAGGAAGCCTCGCTCAATATCGAAGAGGTTTACGATCGCGCACGACAGACATCCTTCTTAGTTCCAGGGCTTACCCTGATTGTTAACGATAACCGCACTAAGGCAGCCACAACTCAAACTTTTTACCACAAGGGCGGTATCTCCGAGTTCTGTGAATTCTTACAACCCGATGAACCAGTTGGTGAAGTAATTCGCATTTACGGCACTGGTCATTACCAAGAGACGGTTCCGGTTCTTGACGATAAAGGTCATATGGTTTCAACTGAAGTAGAACGCGATATGGAAGTTGATATCGCGATGAAGTGGGGCAACGGTTTTGATGCCACGACTCCCTCATTTGTAAATATCATTGCTACTCCAAAGGGTGGAACCCACATCCAAGGTTTCGAACGTGCG
>CANLHI010000018.1 GCA_947490845.1 Actinomycetota bacterium
CGTGGGCCAAGAGCGGGTGCCCCTTGAGCGTTTCAACGACGGCGACCCCGCCATCGTGGCGCCCAACCCGCAAGTTATCGCGCTGGGCCACATCGTGGGTCAGGACCACTCGCGATGATTGGCCGATTCGCGAGAGCACGGTTAAAAGAACGCCGCGCTCCAGGGATTGAGCTTCATCAACGATTACAAATGAGTCGTGAAGTGAGCGACCACGGATGTGGGTCAGGGGCAGAACTTCGATAAGTCCGCGCGCCATGATCTCTTCGATGACGGCTTGCGAGACTAGGGCGCCCAAAGTATCGAAAACCGCTTGGGCCCAAGGCGACATTTTTTCGCCTTCACTGCCCGGTAAGTAGCCCAGCTCTTGGCCGCCGACTGGATAGAGCGGGCGGAAAATAATTACTTTCTTATGAAGGCGCTTTTCCATTACCGCTTCCAAGCCGGCGCAAAGTGCCAGGGCTGACTTACCTGTTCCGGCGCGACCGCCCAATGAAATGATTCCGATTTCGGGATCTAATAAAAGGTCTAAGGCAATTCTTTGTTCGGCCGAGCGACCGTGCAGACCAAAGGCGTTGCGATCACCGCGGACTAACTGCAATTGTTTATCAGCGGTGACCCTTGCAAGGGCGCTGCCTTTTTCTGAATGCAGAACGATTCCAGTGTGCACCGGCAATTGATGAGCACATTCGTGATCGGCGCGATCGGATGAATAAAGTTCATCAATAACGCTGTGGCCAACACTGACCTCTTCGATGCCAGTCCATCCACTATTGGAAACTAACTCGGCTAAATACTCTTGTGCCTCAACACCAACTGATGATGCCTTAACTCGTAGCGGTAAATCTTTAGTTACCAAGACAACATCTTTTCCGTCGGACATTAAGTTTTTTGCGATCGCCAATATTCGAGAATCATTTGTGCCATCGCGCAAGAAACCGTGAGGCAAGGTACTTAAATCTGTGTGGTTTAACTCAACTGAAAGCGTGCCACCTTCTGGGGTTATCGTTAGGGGCTTATCCAAGCGGCCGTGGGTAATTCGCAAGTCATCTAGTGCTCGCAGCGCAGCGCGGGCAAAGTAGCCCAGCTCTGGGTGGTCTCGCTTAGTTTCAAGTTCTCCGATAACTGCGATCGGAATAATTACTTCATGCTCATCGAATTTTAAGAGCGCGTTCGGATCTGCCAACAAAACGCTGGTATCTAAAACATAAGTCTTTTTGAAAGCCTTTTTCTTAGCTGTAGATACTGGAGTAGCCAATGGCCAGCTCTCGCATTCTCTTTAGTTTTATCCGGATGGGAGTTGCTTCTGACTAGAAAAAGATAGAACGGAGCAGCGCTCTTTTAGGTGCGACACGCCATAGCCGCTAGTTAACGATTGGTTAAGACTGACTATGCGCCAAGTCGTCGTTGACGTTGTGAATATGCACGAAGTGCGCGCAAGAAATCGACGCGACGAAAATCTGGCCAATATGCTTCACAAAAATAGAATTCTGATAAGGCGCTCTGCCACAATAAAAATCCACCCAATCGCTGCTCACCTGATGTGCGGATCAACAACTCCGGATCAGGTTGACCGGCGGTATATAAATATTTTGATACTTCCTCAACGTTTAATCCGGCTGCCGCATCTTCTAAGTTCGCACCATGGGCGCTCTTATCCTGAAGATATCCCTTAACGGCATCGACAATTTCACGGCGGCCGCCGTATCCAATAGCCACATTAACTTCCACGCCTCCATTTATTACAGGCGGCAAATTAGCCAATTTTTCGCTAAGCCAAGGCGGCAAAAGTTCTAGCGCGCCAACAGCCTTGATATTCCATTTACCTGTGGCACGCAGCTCATCGACTGTGTCACCAATAATCTTTAACAGTCCGTCTAACTCTTCTGGGGTGCGTTTAAAGTTTTCAGTCGATAACAACCACAAGGTCACCACTTCAACTTTGGCCTCATCACACCAGCCAAGAAATTCCACAATCTTGCTGGCACCACGACGATGGCCCTTTGTATCTAGCGAACTGGGATTGGCCTTTGCAAAACGACGATTGCCATCGAGAATCACACCAACATGGCGCGGGGTTTTTGAGAAATCAAGATCGCTAACAATGCGCCACTCATAAAAGGGATAGAGCGCGGATTTGATAGCTTTACGGATACTGCTTAACAATTCGGCGTTCTGCAATAAATGATGCGACAGGCAAGGTGCCGGCCAACATGACCCAGAGAATTTTCAAGAGATTCCAGCGACCTTTAACGCCAACCTGCAAGACGGTTAATAGATAGACCATATATAGGTAGCCATGAACGATCGGAATCGCAATTAAATATTTTTGGTCTTCGATGCCATCGAGCATGTATTTGCCGGGCATATAAATAAACCACAACAAGAGCGACATAACGCCACAGATAATGGCCATTACTCGAAATCTCTTAACGGCACCGGTCATGAGGCAATCCTACGGCGATAAAAGGGAAGGTAAATAACTATCGCCGCCATCAGCCACCAGATCGCAACGTAGGAAATATGTTGCCAGTAGTAACCGGCTACTCGGGAAACTGGTACCTCGGCAATGACGCGGGTGCGAATCAATTCACCCGAACTCGTAACCTCTGACTGAGCAACAATAAATCCGTCGAATAACTGCAGGTCTGCCTGGCCAACGATGACGCTGCTATCAAGGCGAGAGATAACGCCCGGCACATTGTCAGCTCGATCATCATTTTGATGTGGCTGCAGCGTGCCAACTAATTCAATTCTGGTCGACATCGCAACTTCTGGGTTTAACAATCGGTCCGACCATAAACCGCGCACAACCAAAATTCCTGACAGTGGATTTACTCCGTCGACTTGCATCAGCGCAACTTCCCAATCACTCACAACGCCATCTTTGTCGCTCTGCAGTGGCGCCTTAAAATTCGCAATATAAAAGCCGCTCACGGCCACCTGCTTATTTACCTTTCGAGAATCCAAGGCAACAGTTGGGGCAGCTAAATCACTTAGCAAATAAACCTTGGGGTCATTAACTTTAGCTGCGGCATTTAGCTCTTTAACGAAGCCGGCGCGATCTAACTGCCAGTTACCCAGGCCAACTAAAACCAGGGCAATTGCAATAACACCCAGGGCTTGTAAAAACTTCTTAATTATCGATCTGGTTTTCATTGTTGCGAGCATCCATCCGCATGTAGCGCTTGTAGAAACTGCGCAACAAAATAGTGACGGTTATACAGAGAATCAGAACTGTGAGCGAACCTGCCCAGCCCATATCAACATCTTTTTGCATGAGACAATACTCCCATGCAATCGGGCGAAGAGTTTGACTACAACGACCGATATGGCGTGCGCCCACAGAAGAGATGGGTCACACCAGCGATCGCACTTGCCATTATCGGCGTCGGTTGGTCAATTTGGGCGGGACTGCATCACGCCAATCCTGCAATTAGATATGAATTAATCTCATTTAACGTAATCGCAGAGCGAGAAATTTCTATCCGCTACACCGTCGTTCGCACAGATCCAATGCAAGTAGTTATCTGCACTTTGACGGCAAGTGATCAGGATAAGAATGTCGTAGGCCAAATCGATGAAAAAATCGCAGCAGGAACATCACAAATCGAGCAAACCACAGTGATTCCCGCACGAACCGCCCCTGTTACTGCCGCTATTGCACGTTGTCGCGCCGAATAATTACTTCGTATACCGTTGCCCCTTATGAGTACCCCACAAACTTGGCTAACCCAAGAAGCCGCCGATCGTTTGCGCGGTGAACTCGCACACCTTGAATCAGATGGCCGTAAAGAAATTACCGCCAAGATCGAAGCAGCACGCGCTGAAGGCGATCTGAAGGAAAACGGCGGCTATCACGCAGCTCGTGATGAACAAGGCAAGATGGAAGCGCGCATCCGCCAGTTAAAGCAGATGCTTGAGAATGCACACATCGGAACCCCTCCAGCATCAGCCGATGGCGTTGTTGGTCCCGGCATGGTTATCACTGCAATTATTGCTGGCGATGAAGAGAAGTTCTTGCTTGGTTCACGTGAAATAGCATCGGGTGACTTAAGTGTTTATAGCGAGAAGTCACCACTTGGCGCCGCCGTAATGGGCGCCAAGATAGGTGAGACAGTCTCTTACACCGCACCAAACGGTAAAGAGATTAAAGTTGAAATCAAGGAAGCAACTAACTACTAATTAAATTTAGAAAAGATTAATTCCGCTAAATTTAAATGTAATCGCTTGATCTTCACTTCGATCATCTACAGCATTGTGGTCATTAGTTACATAAAAAATGCACTTTGTGTGGATGCAATCGCCGTTTTCAAAGTATTTATCTACTTTAAGCGTCAGTTTACTTTTACTTGATTTGGCACCCATCTTGATATCTGCCGGTACATCTGAAATCCATAGCTTTGAAGCTGCAGCTGGGTTACAAGCTGGCGGCTTAATTTCGCCCTCTTTTATAGCCATGCATTGAGAAATATAGATTCCGTTTTTTGTCGGAAGCTTTGACACCTTTATGGTCACAAGACCATTTTTTGTTGAAATTTTCTTACTATTTACTATCGTAACCTTCGTAGCTGCCTCTGCAGATTGGCTACCGACAAAGAGCAAAATTGCAGTAATTGCTAAAACTTTTTTCATTTTTGATTTTCTCCATTTTTAGTTTATTTATCCGCATTAATTTAACTTAGCTCGAACGCCCATGCAGAGTGAAAAAAGTGATACTCATCTCAAAGCTCATCATCAATTCAACTGATGAAGTGGCTAATATTTTTTAAATCTCTACTTAATCCGCGGATCAATATGAATCTTTGGTCCATCGCCTGCGCCTTGCGGACGTTTACCTAAAAAGACATCCTGGACTTCATTTAGCGAGATCGTTGCCGCAATTAGCGGACGCGGGTCCACCTCACCACGAGCAAAGATCTCAATTACGCCTTTAAGTCCAGGAGAAGCTGAAAGTATTCCGACTGCGGTGACATCTTTGAGTGCTAAATCACGCGAATCAACAAGGCTTGGTTCACCTGAAATTCCGATGTAAACAACGCGGCCACCGGGTTCGACTGCTTGCACAATTTCATGCGGAATGGTTTTGTGATTTGTGGCATCAATGATCCCATCGAAACCTGTTCTTGGTTTAACTAACTCAGTACCAGCGTTCTTGATTCCAATTTGGTGGGCTAACTTGATAGTGCGTTCATTGCGGCCTACTAAGTGCACGCTGGCACCAGCTGCTTGGGCAAGTTGTGCGCAAAGTAATCCGATTGTGCCTGTGCCATAAATTAGAATCTCTTTGCCAGGTCCAGCCAGAGCTGCCTCAACGGCGCGAAGTGAATTTCCAGCAGGTTCGATAAGTGCGCCAATGGCATCATCAATTGAATCTGGGAGTGCATGCAGGGCGCGTTCTGGAACCAACAACTTCTCAGCACATGCCCCAGGCCAACCGTTTCGAACACCGATTTCAAAACGATCATCACAGACATGTTGGCGCCCTGATGTGCAGCGGTAACAAGTGCCGCAACCAAGCATCGTGTCACCAGTGACGCGTTTTCCCAACCAATTTTGATCAGCACCCTTACCGACTGCGCATACAACACCACACCATTCGTGGCCGATTCGGACTGGATATTTTGCTTGATTGCTGTGGAGATAAACCATCTCACCTGTAAAGAATTCTTGATCCGTGCCGCAAATACCAACGCGCGTTACATCAACAACGACTTGCTTATCCCCTGCGATCGGCTCTGGAACATCTTCCACAACGGAATTATTTGGAGAAGTTATGGTCAAGGCCTTCATGCCGTCACTATACTCAACACAATATCGAGACTGTAAATAAGAGATTTGAGGAGTTTTTCATGCGCAGCGCCCATTGGTATGGCGGTAAAGATCGTGATGGCTTTATTCACCGGGCATGGATGCGCCGCGGTTTACCGAAAGATGCCTTTGATGGTCGCCCACATATTGCAATTGCCAATACCGCATCAGATTTAACTCCCTGCAACTCACACTTAAATGAAGTGATGCAGTATGTAAAAAATGGAATTTGGGAAGCCGGTGGCGTTCCGCTAAATATGCCAGCAGTGTCACTCGGTGAAACTTTGGTACGCCCCACTGCGATGTTATGGCGCAATATGGCTGCGATGGCAACGGAAGAAATGATTCGCGCTAATCCAATCGATGGCGTCGTCTTACTTGGTGGTTGCGATAAAACTATTCCATCGCTTTTGATGGCAGCATCTTCAGTAGATATTCCTGCGTTGGTTGTTCCAGGTGGACCAATGTTGACCGGAACTTTCCAAGGCACGCCACTTGGATGTGGCACAGATGTATTTCGGTTAAGTGAAGAAGTTCGTGCTAAAAAGCTAAGTGAAGCAAAGTTCTTAGATTCAGAGTCTGCCATGATTCGCAGCCGCGGTCATTGCAACACAATGGGAACCGCATCAACCATGGGAATTATGGCCGAAGCACTCGGCATGGTTATTCCAGGTATTGCAGGAACACCCGCACCCGACAGCCGTTTATTGCAGTACTCGCAAGAATCAGGACGACGCATTGTTGAAATGGTTCACGAAGGCTTAAAGCCAAGTGACATCATGGTTAAAGGCTCTTTCCTTAACGCAATCGTGGCACTTGCTGGTATCGGTGGATCAACAAATGCCGTTGTTCACTTGCTCGCAATTGCAGGTCGCTTGGGAGTTGATTTAACTCTCGATGATTTCGATCGCACAGGTTCTCGGGTTCCGCTGTTGGTTAACTTGCAACCTGCCGGTAAATATCTAATGGAGGATTTCCATCGTGCAGGTGGCTTGCGCGCTGTCTTTAAAGAGCTAGAAGATTTGCTAGATCCAAAGGCAATTACAGTGCTCGGAACGCCTTTGGTTAAAGGTTTATCTGAAGCCAAAATTTATGACACTGACGTGATTCGCACACGCAAAGAACCGCTGCAACCAAGTGCGGGCATTGCGGTTCTGCGCGGAAATCTTGCGCCGCTCGGTGCAGTTATCAAGCCTGCTGCAGCAAGTGCTAATTTGTTAAAGCATCGCGGTAAGGCGATGGTTTTTGACAGCATTGAAGATTTTAAAGCCCGCATCAATGATCCTAATTTAGATGTCGATGAAAATTCAGTTCTCATCTTGCGCGGTTGTGGCCCGAAGGGTTATCCCGGAATGCCAGAAGTTTCTAATATGCCGATGCCACAAAAGATGCTTGATAAAGGTGTGCGTGACATGGTGCGAATTTGTGACGGCCGCATGAGCGGAACCGCTTACGGAACCGTTGTATTACACGTTGCACCAGAAGCGGCAGCTGGTGGCCCACTTGGGCTAGTTCAAACTGGTGATTACATAACTTTGGACGTTCAAGCGCGAACACTGAATATCGATATCTCAGATGCTGACCTTGCAGCACGCAAACCAAATACCGCAACGGTTAATGGCTTTGCTAAATCTGAGCGCGGATGGCAGAAGCTTTATATCGATCATGTAATGCAGGCTAATACAGGTTGCGATTTAGATTTCTTAGTTGGATCTAGCGGAGAACATATCCCTCGCGAATCACACTAAAGGTTTAATCCGCTGCGCGCCTATATTTTCTAACGCTGATCGGAATAAATATCGCCATGATGATGATCATGTAGAAAAATGAAGTTATTAAAGGATATTCACTCGGGAACGATCCGGCTGTTGCGCCAAATTCATTTTCTAGTCCAAAGAGTTCGCGACAAGCAGCCACCATCGTTGAAACTGGGTTCCATTCTGCAAAGTACTGCAGCGCCCGCGGCATACCAGTTGTTGGCGCAAAAGCATTTGATAAGAATGTCAGCGGGAATGTGATGATAAAGCTAACATTTTGAACTACGCGCGCATCGGATGCGGAAAGTCCAACGTAGATGCCAACCCAAGAAAGTGCGTAACCAAATGACAACAAGAATAAGAATCCGATTGCCACGCTAAGCGCGCCTGATGATGGGCGCCAACCAACTACATATCCAGCGATTCCCATAACCGCTAGAACGACAATATTAAGTAGGGAATCCCCAAGAGTTCGACCAACAACTAAAGCCGATTGCGAGATAGGCAGAGATCTAAAGCGATCGATCAGACCTTTCTTAAGATCTTCAGCTAAACCTGATGCAGTTCCGGCCAAAGTAAATGCAACGGTCTGCACAAAGATTCCGGGCATCAAGAGTTGAACATATCCCCCTGGTTGACCGGTATCGATTGAACCGCCGAACACATAACGAAATAGCAGAACAAACATAACCGGCTGAATTGTTGAGAAGATCAAAACTTCTGGGACGCGTGTTAACAAGCGCAACTGACGCTGTGTGATGATCATCGTGTCTTTGAAAGCGCTCATTTCTTAGCCTTCTTTCTGCGACCAGTTGTCACTTCTTCTACTGGAGTCTCCTCAGCGGCGTGGCCGGTAAGAGAAAGGAAAACGTCATCAAGTGATGGACGCTTTAGTCCAACATCGAGTGGATGAATTCCTGCTGAATCCAGAGAACGCAGCGTTTCAATTAGCGCAGTTGCACCAGTTGAAACTGGCGCTGAAATCATGCGCAGGCCTTCATCTAGTGTGGCTTTATTTCCGCTGATATTTGCCACAACTTCCATAGCCTTAGCGATGTTGTGCGCCTCGACCACAATTTCTAAACGTTCTCCGCCGACCTGCTTCTTTAGCGCATCGGATGTTCCGCGAGCAATAACTTTTCCGTGATCGATAACTGCAATCTCATCAGCCAATTGATCAGCTTCTTCCAGCTATTGAGTATTAAGTAGCAAAGTAACTCCGCCCTTTACCAACTCTTCGATAACGCTCCACATTTCTTGGCGACCACGTGGATCAAGTCCAGTGGTTGGCTCATCTAAGAAGAGAACCTTTGGCTTAACAATTAGTGATGCTGCTAAATCAAGGCGGCGGCGCATTCCACCTGAATACGTTTTAATTGGGCGCTTGGCACTTTCGGTTAGTGAGAATCTCTCTAACAACTCATCTGCTCGGGCAATCGCCTCTTTCTTTCCAAGGTGATAGAGCTGACCAAACATCACCAAGTTATCCCAGCCAGTTAAAATCTCATCAACGGCTGCATATTGACCTGATAAACCGATTACTTCACGAACTTTATCGGGATGCTTAATAACATCGATGCCACCAACCATCGCGTGACCTGAATCTGCGCGCAATAGAGTTGCCAAGATACGAACACATGTTGTTTTGCCAGCACCATTTGGTCCAAGCACGCTTAATACAGTGCCTTCTTCAACATCGAGTGATAAGTGATCTAAGGCACGAACAGCGCCATTGCGATAAGTTTTAACAAGGTCCTCGGCTATAACTGATTTCACAGAGTAAACTTATCGTAATTAACTCCAGGTTTAAATCGTTTATAGCGCGCCCGAGAGGCATAAGGTTAAAATTAATTGAGTCTTTCAGCCCACTTTAAGCCTAGTAACCCTTTCGCAGAATTCCCACGCGAGGTTGGTGTTCTTGTCTTTGCATCTTTCTTTGTTGCAGTTGGATTCGGAATCATCGCGCCAACAATTCCGTTATTTGCCAAGTCTTTTGGGGTAAATAACGCACAGGTTGGTCTGATTATTTCTTCTTTCGCTCTCGCTCGATTTGCTAGCGGGCTATTTGCTGGAAAGTTAGTTGATAAATTCGGTGAAAGAATCGTTTACACAACAGGCGTCGGCTTTGTCGCACTCTCTTCGTTTGCAGCCGCTTTCTCTCAAAATTATGAACAACTGCTTATCTATCGCGCAGCAGGTGGGCTTGGCTCGTCAATGTTTTCGGTTGCAGCAGGTTCGATAGTTCTGCGTGCAGTTGATGACACTAGACGAGCCCGCGCACAATCTCTCTATAACGGAAGTTTCTTACTGGGCATGATGGCCGGCCCAGTTATCGGTGGTTTCTTAACTGCCATCTCACTTCGCGCGCCGCTATTTATATATGCAGTTTTGCTAGTCATCTCAAGTGCTGCAGGTGGCTTTCTACTAAGAAATTCAGTCTTAGCCGCACGACCAACTGAAAAAAATACAAAGGAGAAAACTTCACTTCGTGATGCCCTTTCAAGTAAGCCATATCTAATTGCTTTAATAATCTCTTTCTGCAGCGCTTCAATATTCTTCGGCATGAGCCGTTCAATACTGCCGCTCTTCATGGTCGAAGATTTGAAATCGACCGCTAGCTTCCTCGGACTCGGTTTTACACTCGCCTCTATTGTGCAGGGAATCCTTCTCTTAAAGGCCGGGAGTCTCTCCGATAAAAAGGGGCGCAAATTCTCAGCACTTATCGGTTCAACGCTAGTCACACTTTCGGTCGCTATCTTGCTCTTCACATATCAGCCTTGGATGTTCTTACTTTCTATGGCCATCTCCGGCATAGGAGCAGCCTTTCTTTCAACAACGCCATCGGCAATTGTTGGTGATGTTATGAAAGGCAAGGGCGGGCAAGTGATCGCACTCTTCCAAATGTCAGGTGATGCCGGTGCGATGATCGCGCCAATCGCTCTCGGCTTTATCGCCGATCATTACGGCTTCCGCCCAGCTTTTGCAGTCAGTGCAGTCTTGATGTTTATAGCGCTATTTGCGGCAACAAAATTGCCCGAGACGCGGGCTTCGCATCCCGGGCAATCCCGTTAATTTCTTTCCTTAGTCACTATTACGAAGAATTGAGAGCAATCTCAAAACTTCCATATACAACCAAACGATTGTGACCATCAAACCAAAGGCCATGCGCCATGACTCCTCTTGTGGAGCACCTGCCGCAATAGTGCGTTCGATCTGATCAAAATCTAGTACCAAGAAGAATGTTGCAAGTGCCACACCAGCAACAGCGATTAACAACCCTAGTTGTCCACCTGGGAAACCAGTGAAGAGTGTGATGATGCCGAATACGAAGTAACCAATCAAAGAACCCAGCATGATGCGTGTGAACTTAGGTGTTACGCGGATCTTGCCGCTGCGGTATGCCACCAAGATTCCACCGAATGCGCAAAGCGTTCCGATGACTGCCTGGCCAACGATGCCTGAATACGCTTCGTTGTAAATACGGCTAATTGTTCCGAGTGCAAGGCCTTGTGCTGCTGCGTAGCCAACAATAAATGGCACGCGAACTTTCTTTGAAAAGATATTTACCATTGCAAGAACAAAACCACCAAGGAAGCCAACCAAGGCAAGTGCTGGGTTATTAGCTCCCCATGCAAACGCGCCGACTGCAACCAAAACAGCGAACAAAGTTGCAGTGCGCATAACCACATCGTCCATGGTCACACGACCGGTGCGAAGTGAAGATGCTGCAGGTGCTGCATACGTTGCTTCGAGTGAATCGTTATCGAGACGTGTTGCATCCATTTGTGCAAAGCCACGGTTCGAGCGATTTAAAACAGGATTTGAACTGCGCACTAATTTCCCTTTCTAGGAAATCTCTCCCCATTCGGGGCGAGGATAGGTAGTACTAATTTAACGGCATTTTCCTAAGAATTTCATTACAGGATTGCCGAAGATATAGCCCCTACGCCTGCGTGAGGCCAGAAAGGTGCGCCAAAGCGCTCATGTGAGCGCCAGTTCGACTAACCCTGCCGGTAACTAGCGGTTGTCGGATGTGATTAAGTCTGAGGCTAGGTGCTCGTTCGCCGCGATTCGTGAGAATCCGCATTCGTCACACTGGACGTAAAGGCCACCGCCCTTGTTAAAGAAAAGTTCAAGTTCACGAGAATGACAAATTGTGCACTCTGGAATATCTAGTACCTGTTGCATGACAACCTCCCCTCGATGACAGGTAGAACTCACGGGGAATTGTTTATATTTTGACACCACGAAACCGCATCGAGTGATCGAACATGGTTAATAAAGTGCGAACACTGGCTTAATTAGTCTTCGATTGAAGAGTTATCGTCGCTTAGGGCAGGTTTTTCCAGGTGCGCTAATTCCTAAATCACACGGAGTAGCACCGGGATTAAATCGTGGATTGGCTTTAGGGTTAAAACGAGGATCTGCTTGAGGATTAAAACGAGGATCTGCTTGAGGGTTAAAACGAGGATTCACATTTGGATTAAATCTAGGATTCATCTCGGGGCTGAAGAATCCATTGCCAGTGCCACCTTTACCGGTTTGACATTGAACCGCTCTTGAATTGCCACAGGTGTTGGGTGCAGCTTGTGCTTGGCCGCTTGAGAGAATGGTGAACAAAACGATGAACACAATGCTGCGAGCTTTCATCCCCAAACTGTATACCTGATTAGGCGCTTTAACCCAACAGCAGAGGCAGCACGATCTATTTCTTCTTATAGCCAGCAGGACAATTAGGGCTAACTGCTGTGACTTTCTTGGTGACTTTACCTTTGATGCAGGAAATGGTTGTTTTCTTTCCTGCGGCTGAAGCTACTGTGAAATCCAAAATCACGTTATTTGCAGGCTTAAATTCTGAATTACCTTCCTGGCTAAAACCAATTACGCATCTTCCAGAAGTCTTGGTTCTGATCATTGCATTCTCAAATACACAGACACTGTTTGTACTGTTGTAAGCAAACACTGAAAGATTTGAAGTAGAAGTGACCTTTAATGGTATCCCAATAGAACTCAGAGGAACTGTTTGACTTGGGAGCGCGGAAACTTTTATTACTTGTTCTTTGCGATTAGATTCAGCGGCGGCTTTATTGGCCGTCACTTTATCCGCTGCGGCAGCACCTGCTTTTGCAGCATCAATCAGGGCTTGACGCTCAGGCGGACAGGTTGGAGTTACCGGAAAACTAGCGAATTTTCCACAATACTCAATTCTGGTTAGAGAGTAATTTCTCTCAAAATTATCTTCAGTAGTTGCGCACCGCGGTTCCAAGTTATCAGGGATTGAAATGGTTGTCAGAGTAAGGATTCCAGCAAATACCTGACAACCAATATCGGTCACTGAGTTAGGGATGATGACTGAGGTTAGACGGGTATCCCTAAACGCATTGGGACCAATACTAATGACTGAGTTAGGGATGACGACTGAGGTGAGTTTTGTTCCATAAAACGCAGCATCACCAATTCTGGTCACCGAGTTGCCAATGGTGACTGAGGTAAGAGGAATATTTGAAAACGCACCGATGCCAATACTGACGACTGAGTTGGGGATTGTGACTGAGGTGAGAAGGGTGTCGGTGAACGCATTGATGCCAATACTGGTCACCGAGGTGCCGATGGTGACTGAGGTGAGAGGGGCCAACCCAAACGCACCGGTACCAATGCTTGTCACTGAATTAGGAATGGTGACTGACGTGAGTTTTGTTGCAATGAATGCACGATCACCAATTTTAGTAACCGAGTTGCCGATGGTAACCGAAGTGAGAGTGCCCACCCGAAACGCTTCTTCGCCAATATCGGTCACCGAGTTGGGGATTATGACTGAGGTTAGACGGGTACCCATTAATGCCTTAGCGCCAATACTAATGACCGAGTTACCAATGGTGACTGAGGTGAGAGGGGTTCCATAAAATGCAGCATCTCCAATTCTGGTAACAGAGTTAGGGATTATGGCCGAGGTGAGAGTGCTATTCGTAAACGCGCCTGCATCAAGAATCTTCACACTGCTATCGATAGTCAGAGAACCACTGCACTGTTTTCCATCAAATGCAACACCAGTAGGCATTAATACTGAATAAGTAGCAGTCCCACCACAGGGGAAAGTGAGTGTTTCAGCATTGGCATTTGGCACAACCCCAACAGTTAAACCAAGAGATAATGCAAGGCTAACAAGGCGTCGTTTCATTTCTTCACTTTATATCCAGCAGGACATTTTGGATTAACTGCGCTCACTTTCTTGGATAGTTTTCCTTTTACGCAGACCAACGTTGTTTTCTTTACTTGTGCAACTTTAGCTGCCACGGCAATCTGTTGTGCAAGTAACTCCGCTGCTTTGTCTGCTGCTGCTTTGTCTGCTGCTGCTTTGTCTGCTGCTGCTTTATCTGCTGCTGCTTTGTCTGCTGCTGCTTTGTCTGCTGCTGCTTTGTCTGCTGCTGCTTTGTCTGCTGCTGCTTTGTCTGCTGCTGCTTTGTCTGCTGCTGCTTTGTCTGCTGCTGCTTTGTCTGCTGCTGCTTTATCTGCGGCTGCTTTATCTGCGGCTGCTTGGATTGCGGGAATTTCTCGCTTTAGTATCTCAATATTTCTTATTGCATTGCTGCAATAAATGTTAGACAAAAGCTGATCACCAATTCCACCCGGGTAACACGGTTTTGAATCCAAAAACTCTTGAAGCTTCTTTATTTCCGAGTTGTAAAGAATCGGTTGTTCAATTGCTTTGGAATTGCTGGTTAAAATCGTGATTGATCCAGCGGTGCGCACAGAGAATACGCATTTACCATTTAACAATTGTTCGCACTTATCAATTTCGCCTTGTAAAGCGCTTATATCTCTTTCAAACTTTGTCACAAAAGCGAGTGTCAGGTAGGAGCCTTCCAAAGATTTTTTGGAAGTTCCGATTATTTCCTTACAGACCGATATTTGTTTCTCAATTAGGTCAGAATCGTTCGACCAGTCACTAGGACCTATACTTAAAACTGGTTTTATTTCAAAGACTTTACTAGAAGAATTATTCAATATCAAAGGATTAAACTCTAAACTTAAGGGATTCAACGTATCTGTTGCAAAACTTTTGGCTACTTCTCGGCGAATTTGTAATGGGATTGCCACACAGTCATTCTTTGAAAAATCAAGGAGTATTGATTTTGGTGTCCGTATCGATAGGGGCGCTTGGCTAGAAATAAACGGAGCGTTCTCGGGATCGTAGCGATACCAGGGTAAATACTTCTGAATATCAGTATGTAGTCCATTCACACCAAACATTAGCCAGTAGAACCCAAGATTCCATTCCACATATTCAGATTTAGCAATTTCAACAGATTGGGCACTAGGAGGTTGGGCAACAATGAGAGTAAGAATCAAAAGAGTCGACATAAAGAATCGCTTCATTCTCCAACTGTACGCACTTTAGAAGACATTTCCAGAGCGGTAGTACAGATACCTACACGCTCAAAATCAACAACCGGGGGTCTGCTTTAGCCCAATGGCAGAGACAGAGGAGTGCGAGCTTTGCTCGAGCCAAGATGTGTAGGCACGGAAGGAACTGAGTACCTACACGTCGGCTTCAAATCCTCCGGCGGTTATGTATTAATTGTGTATGCATTTATGTATGCATTCATAATTGATTACTGGATTATTTCTACTGAGTGCGCGATACTTTGAGCACGAAGTTGTGCCCCGAGTGGGGGTCGAACCCACACTGGGAGGATTTTAAGTCCTCTGCCTCTGCCATTGGGCTATCGGGGCCATGCGATAAGGGTCAGAGTCTACTTGCCTTTTTAATAACAGAATCCAACATCTTTTCCGTTAATTTGCCCGTAAATGTGTTCTGCTGGCTGGGATGGTAGCTAGCGATGATCCTTCGCTTAATTGCATCTGGGCCAATAAATATTGCAGTGGCGCCATGGCCAAACTTTGGTTTTGGCTTTGGGATATCGCAACCTAATTCTGTAAGTGTTGCAAGAAGTGTTGTCCAAGCCAAGTTTCCAAGTACAAGGAAGGATTTTGCAGTCGGCATCATGAGTGCGATCTCATCTTTATAGAAAGGTGCGCAGGTATTTTTCTCTTCGGTGCTGGGTTTGTTATCAGGTGGCGCACAACGCACAGCGCAGAGAATGCGAGTGTTAATTAACTCTTGGCCATCATCTTTGCTTTTACTCGTTGGAATCTTGGCAAGACCGTTTTTATGAAGTGCTTTATAGAGCCAATCCCCCGATGAGTCGCCAGTGAATACGCGGCCTGTGCGATTGGCACCGTGGGCACCAGGTGCGAGTCCGAGGATAACTATTTGCGCATTTGCGGGGCCAAAACCAGGAACCGGCTTGCCCCAGTACTTCTCATTTTCATACGCTTTACGTTTTACGACAGATACTTCTCCGCGCCATTGCACAAGACGCGGACATTTTTTGCATTTAACAATTGCTGAATCTAAAAGATCAAGCGATTTATACAAGCGACCAAGCCATTCCATCGAGAATATCTGATTCAGATGCAACGAATTCGGATGCACCGGTTGCGCGCATAACGCGTGAGAGAACGAGTGAGCCGGCAGAGATTACGTCGACACGGCCTGGGTGCATGTAACCGAGAGATTCACGTTGGGTGCGAGTCATTTTGATAAAGGCTTGTGATGTTTGATGCACTTTCTCTGCCGGGATATGCGAAAGATGAATTGCGTAGCGATCATATTCAGGAAGATCAAGGGCTGCGGCTGCAACAGTTGTTGCAGTGCCAGCGACTGCGATCAGCGTTTTCGCTGTTGTGATTGGAACGATCTTTGCAGCCTGTGCGATCGCTTCATCAATATCTTCTGTTGCTGCAGCCACCTGGCCAGGATCAGGTAGATCGCCTGTGAAGTGGCGCTCAGACATGCGAACGCAGCCAATGTTTACACTCTTGGCTGATTCAACGGTGTTTGTTCCAAATACGAATTCGGTTGATCCGCCGCCGATATCAACGACAAGAAATGGTCCATCGGAAGCTGGTAAATCTTTAGTTGCGCCCATAAATGAAAGGCGCGCTTCTTCTTCTCCTGAAATCACTTCTGGGCGAATGCCTAAACGCTCAAAGACGCCTTCGATAAAGAGATCGCGGTTGGTGGCATCGCGTGTGGCACTTGTTGCACAGAAGCGAATCTTTTCAACGCCGCGTTTTGCGATTTCGGCAGAGTAAATATCAACGGCTGCAAGTGTGCGGGCGATTGCATCTGGATGGAACTGCCCTGTCTTATCAACACCTTGTCCTAAGCGCACAACTTCCATTAAGCGAGTTACTTCGCGAAAGTTTGTGCCATCGATGTCTGCGATAAGTAGGCGAATTGAATTAGTGCCGCAATCTATAGCTGCTACTCGCATGGTTGCTCTTTCCACCAATCTGGAAGTTTAGAGAGTGCTTCATCGCCAAGTGGATTAACGTCAGGTCCGGCAGAGAGTGAATGTGCGACAAGTGAGTGTAAACATTTAACGCGGTTAGGCATTCCGCCAGCAGAGATTCCTTCAACCTCAGGAACATCCATCTGCAGCGCAGCGCGCGCGGCTAAGTAATCATCATGGGCCGCCGCATATGCCCCAGATAGTTCGGCATCAATTGCTAAACGCTCATTCATATCTGCCATTAGCCCAGTTGATTCCAGAGTAGAAATTGCAGCGGTTAACCGTGGACAAGTTGCGTAATAGAAAGTTGGAAATGGTTCTCCGTGGCTAAGGCGTGGTGGTGTTTCAACTACTGCGGGGTTGCCACAAGGACAGCGATAAGCAATGGCATGCACATCGCGAGGCGTGCGACCAAGTTGGGTTTCGATGCAATCAAGGTCTTTCTGTGTTGCTTTATCGCTCACTTATTTAAGACCAGATTCAGTAACTGAGGCAATCAGTTTGGTATACCAAGGGGCACCTTCGGGAAGCTGCGAAACAACATTGGTGCTTTGTGGTTCGGCCTTATCAATATCAGTACCAGTGACGATGTATTGGCGCTCACCGGGCATCACAAAATGCAGCCGTTCGCGCGCTTGTGATTTGATGTAATTAGGATCGCGCCAAAGATTTAGTTCGGCGCGAGCGGCATCTAGTGCGGTGCGATCTGTGGCAACTTGTGATTTCAGTGAGTTGATCTGAGCACGTTGGGTAAAGTAATTTTTAATTGGTGGAGCAAGTGTCAGCGTGAATACAAAGACGATTGCGATCAGTGCTAAAGGACGAGCGTTACGACGCGTGCGACGACGGCCTGACGGACGACGGCGAGAAGAATAACTACGTCGTCCGCGTCGCATATTTAAGCCTTAACTATCCTTTGAAACGAGGGAATGCGCCGCGTCCTGCAAATACGGCGCCTTCTGCAAGTTCTTCTTCGATGCGAAGAAGTTGGTTGTATTTAGCAACACGCTCTGTGCGAGATGGTGCGCCAGTCTTGATCTGTCCGCAGTTTGTGGCAACAGCTAAATCAGCAATCGTTACATCTTCTGTCTCACCGGAACGGTGTGACATCATGCTGCGATAATTGGCGCGGTGTGCCATATCTACGGCATCAAGTGTTTCAGTCAGTGTTCCGATCTGATTTACCTTAACTAAAAGTGAATTGGCTGTATCTGTTTCGATGCCCTTTGCCAGGCGAACTGGATTTGTTACGAACAAATCATCGCCCACGATCTGAATCTTTGAGCCAAGGGAAGATGTCATCGACTTCCAGCCAGCCCAGTCTTCTTCATTTAGTGGATCTTCAATAGAAACAATTGGGTATGCGCTAACTAGCTCAGCGTAATAAGCGATCATTTCATCAGATGAGCGAAGTGAGCCTTCGAACTTGTACTTGCCGTTATCGTGGAATTCAGTTGCGGCAACGTCCATAGCAAGTCCGATTTCCTTGCCTGGCTTAAAGCCGGCAGCTTCAATGGCTTCGATGATCAAATCAAGTGCTGCACGGTTGCTTTCTAGGTTTGGTGCAAAGCCACCTTCATCGCCAACAGATGTGGCAAGTCCGCGCTTTTTTAGAACAGCTTTGAGCGCGTGATAGATCTCAGCACCCCAGCGAAGTGATTCGCGGAATGTTTCGGCACCGATTGGAGCGATCATAAATTCTTGGATATCAACGTTGGTATCAGCGTGAGCACCACCGTTGAGGATGTTCATCATTGGAACCGGCAAGACGTGCGCGTTTGGCCCACCGATGTAGCGAAAGAGTGAAAGATCAGCAGATTCGGCAGATGCTTTAGCAACAGCAAGTGAAATACCAAGAATTGAATTAGCGCCGAGGCGTGATTTATTCGGTGTGCCATCTAGCTTGATCATCTCTTCATCGATCAGGCGCTGATCTTGCGCATCCATTCCTTCAATTGCTGGAGCAAGTTCATTGTTAACAAAGTCAACGGCTTTTAAAACACCTTTACCGAGGTAACGCTTCTTATCGCCATCACGAAGTTCGGCGGCTTCAAATGCGCCAGTTGATGCACCACTTGGAACTGCGGCGCGGGCTTGTGTGCCATCTTCGAGTTCGATTTCGACTTCAACAGTTGGGTTTCCACGCGAGTCAAGAATTTCACGGGCGCCGATTGCTTCGATAATTGCCATTTGGATATCTCCTCAGAATTAACTTATCTATATGCACGCTCGGCGCTGAACGGTATGAGGCAATACTACCGCGACTCGGCCTGCTTAATCTGCGCCGCAATTTGGCGGCCATATAGGCGAAGCGCGTTTTCTGGGTCAATCTCGTTATCACGCGCCCAAGCGATTATCGATGCCAGGGCTTCTCCAACGCTTTCCTCAGTTGCGGGCTTATCACTTTGATACTTAGTTAACTGCACATGAACTTTATATTTTTCTGCGCGATAAAGAAGTTTTTCAACTAAAGGCAGCGCTGGTTGAGCAAGTGCAACGCCATCTAAAGCTGATGTGCGGCCCTTCTCTTTAGCCTTTATCTCTTCCCAGTTTTCGATAATTTCTTGAGTTCCGGAAACTTCCAGGTTCTCAAAAACATGTGGGTGGCGGCGAATTAATTTATCGGCGATGCCACGAGCAACATCTTCAATGGAAAATGGATCAGTTGGATGATCTTGTGCCATCCGGGCATGGAAATAAACTTGCAGTAATACATCGCCGAGTTCTTCGCGCATACCTTCGCGATCTTTGGCATCTACCGAATCAATAAATTCGTATGACTCTTCCAGCAAATACTTAATCAAGGATTCGTGAGTTTGTTCTGCATCCCACGGACATCCGCCAGGTGAGCGCAGCCGATCCATTACCTCAACCAGGCGTTGAAGTTCGGAGGCAGCCATTAACTTACTTAGCAGCAGGTGCTACAGCATCTCCGGTTACGTTGGCTGCGACAACATCGCCAGCCTCAACATCCCAGAAGCCATAACGAGGATTAATTTTCACACCAAGTTCTTTCGCCTTTGATGAAAGAAGTTGGCCAAGCTTGGTAGCGATCTCTTCTTCAGCAACTCCAGATGAGGCAAATGCTGCAGTTATTTGCTCGGAGATAACGATGGCGCGGACGTAGGTATCAAAATCTGCTTGCGCGATCGCAGCATTTACCAAGTTCTTTGGCAGTTCAGCTGGGCCACCAACAGATTCAGTGATCGCTGCCTTCTTCGTTTCAATATTGCTGGATGTCACTTCGATCTTTAACTCTTTAGCGATCTCATCAAAAGTATGCATCAAAATCTTAAAGCGAAGTTGTCCGCGATTTAGTTCATCGCCAGTTTCAAGTTCCATTTGTGATGAATCAACTTTGGTGCGCTCAGCAAGTACTGCATCAATGCTGGCTTGTAAATCGGTTTGTGAAATCTTGAAGCCACCAACAGATGCTGCTTCATTGGTTTGTGAGCAGCCAGTAAGAAGCAAAGCTGATGCAATTGTCAGGACAGCCAGGATCTTCTTCACGTAGTGCTCGCTCTCGTTAATTGGTCGACGACCTCGGTTACCCAGGTCAGAAGAGAAGTATCCACTATTTCAGCGGCCGGTTGAGACGGGCTCCATGCAGGGTTTTTCGGCAAAGTAACCAGCACGGTGCGAGTTGGACCTTTATATATAGAGCCGGGATGAAGGCGCGTTAATCGCAATTGGCGAGATTCTGGCAAAGTTAAAGGCGTAAGGCGTAGGAACTTTCCAGATGCCACTACTTCGTGAATCCCATGTGATTTAGCAAGTGCGCGCAATTGCGCAACTGCCAACAGGGCAACTGCTTCCTCAGGAAGTTCTCCAAATCTATCCAGCAACTCTTCGCGGATCCCTTGCACATCTTCTGGCTTTGCAACATCGGCCAAGCGACGATAGAGATCAAGGCGCAGGCGCTCACCCGGAACATAGATTTCAGAAAGGTGGGCATTAACTGGAAGTTCGACTTTGCATTCGTGAACTTCTTCTTCCTTATCAATAATGCCTGTCTTGTAATCATTTACTGCTTCACCGACCATGCGCATATATAAATCAAAACCCACATCTGCAATGTGTCCTGACTGCTCGCCGCCGAGTAAATTCCCCGCACCACGAATTTCCAAATCCTTTAAAGCAACGCGCATACCCGCACCAAGGTCAGTGTTGGTTGCAATAGTTTTAAGTCGATCAAGTGCGATCTCAGAAAGCGGCTGATCAGGTGGATAAAGGAAGTATGCGTAGGCGCGATCTCGACCACGT
The DNA here is from genome assembly GCA_947490845.1 of Actinomycetota bacterium. Lineage (GTDB taxonomy): Bacteria > Actinomycetota > Actinomycetes > Nanopelagicales > Nanopelagicaceae > Planktophila. The sequence continues at coordinate 21,188 of CANLHI010000018.1, forward strand.
CCGACTCGACCACGCAATTGGTGCAGCTGAGATAAACCAAAGTTCTCGGCACGCTCCACAATTAACGTATTTGCATTTGCAATATCTAATCCACTTTCCACAATTGTGGTGCAGACAAGAACATCAAAATCGCGATTCCAGAATCC
>CANLHI010000019.1 GCA_947490845.1 Actinomycetota bacterium
GCACACCTCGTTCTTGCAAGTAATCAGTTAGATCCTCTGACATCTTCTTCGTCAAGGTCGTAACGAGAACTCGCTCATTGCGAGCAGAACGGATATTAATCTCATTCAAGAGATCATCAATCTGGCCTTTAATCGGCTTGATTACAATGCCGGGATCAACCAATCCGGTTGGCCGAATAACTTGTTCAACTACATCCCCATCGACCTTAGCCATCTCATATTTGCCAGGGGTTGCAGATAGAAATACTTTCTGACCAACCCGCTCTAGAAATTCTGGCCATCGCAGAGGGCGGTTGTCCATCGCACTTGGCAGACGGAATCCATGTTCAACCAGGGTGCGCTTGCGAGATGCATCGCCTTCAAACATTGCGCCAATCTGCGGAACGGTGACATGGCTTTCATCTATAACCAATAGAAAATCTTCTGGAAAATAATCAAGGAGACAGTTTGGTGGCGAACCAGGTTCTCTGCCATCTAGATGTCGTGAGTAGTTCTCGATTCCAGAACAGAATCCCAATTGCTCCATCATTTCCAAGTCAAAAGTTGTACGCATCTTCAATCGTTGAGCCTCTAGAAGCTTCCCTTGTTTTTCAAAGAGATTTAATTGGATCTGTAGTTCATCTTGAATATCGCTCATCGCACGTTTTAAGGTCTCAGGGCCTGCGGCATAGTGAGTGGCCGGGAATATGTAAATCTCGGTTTCATCACGCAGGATCTCCCCCGTCAGCGGATGCAAGGTCATGATTTTCTCAATCTCATCACCAAACATCTCAATGCGAATCGCCAACTCTTCATACATTGGAATGATCTCGATGGTGTCACCGCGAACGCGGAATGTGCCACGTTCGAAGGCCATATCGTTTCTTTGATACTGAACATCCACAAAGCGGCGCAGTAATTTGTTGCGCTCTATCTCATCACCAACTTTGAGTCGAATCATGCGATCTATATATTCCTGAGGGGTTCCTAGACCGTAGATACAAGAGACGGTAGCAACCACAATTACATCGCGCCGTGTTAGAAGTGAGTTTGTTGCCGAGTGGCGCAGCCGTTCTACTTCATCATTAACGCTGGAATCTTTCTCAATAAAAGTATCGGTCTGTGGTACATAGGCCTCAGGTTGGTAGTAGTCGTAATAAGAGACGAAATACTCAACGGCATTGTTGGGCATTAACTCACGAAATTCATTTGCTAATTGGGCAGCTAGTGTCTTATTTGGAGCTAAGACCAAAGTTGGACGCTGCAAGCGCTCTACCAACCAAGCAGTCGTTGCCGACTTTCCTGTACCGGTTGCTCCTAAAAGAACTACATCTTGTTCGCCTGCATTTATTCTCTTTACTATTTCTTCGATCGCTTGCGGCTGATCTCCCGCTGGAACGTAGTCGCTGATGACCTGAAAGGGTTCAACTTTGCGTTGCAGGTCAGAGATCGGGCGCATTTTCCTAGCCTACTTCGCTTGGCCTGGTAAGTCCTCCCAGAGGTTTTCCACGCTACGCAGCAGCGCATCCTCATCGCCATCATTGATGATTATGTGATCAGCTTGCGCTTCACGTTCTTCGCGGCTGGCTTGCGCTGCCATACGTCGCTCAATTTCGGATATAAACATTCCTCTTTTGCGCAAACGCTCTTTACGTATTTCTAGATCGGCTTCTACGGTAATAACCAAATCAAAATTAGACGCCGCACTACTTTCAACTAAGAGTGGAATTTCATAGATAAGCGTTTCATCTGGTGCAAGATCTGCGACAACATCGTTAAAAAGTTCACGCACTCGTGGATGAATTATCGCTTCAAGATCAGCCCTCGCCGATGCATCTGCAAAAACAATCTCAGCCAGGGCCTTGCGATCTATATCCCCATCACGCAATATTGATTCTCCGAAGCGAAGCAAGACTTCATCGAATCCCTCGCTGCCGCGTTCTATCGCCACTCTAGATAATTGATCAGCATCGACAACACGCGCACCGAGCTCCGAGAAATATTGTGCAACCAGAGATTTTCCAGTACCAATGCCGCCGGTCAGAGCAATGATTCGCATGGCTCCAACTCTACCGCCGCAGAGATATTTCGAGCATAAGAAAAGGGCCCACCCGAAGATGAGCCCTTTTCTTTTTACTAATTATTCAGCAGCCACTTCGACAGCTTCTGCTGTTTCTGCGACCTCTGGAGCAGCAGCATCAGCGGCCTTCGCCTCAGACTTCTGCTTCTTATGTGCAAGGAAACGTGTTTGTGCTTCCTGATATTGACGTTCCCATTCTTCGCGTTGTGAATCAAAGCCTGGCTTCCATTCCTGAGTATCAGGATCGAAACCTTCTGGGTAGATGAAGTTTCCTGCAGCATCGTAACGCGCAGCCATTCCGTATTGAGTTGGATCGAATGCTTCGATCTCTACTTCATGTCCTTCGTTGGCTTGCTTTAGAGAAAGTGAGATACGACGACGTTCTAGATCGATATCAATAATCTTTACAAATAGTTCATCATCAACAGCTACAACCTGCTCAGGAATTTCAACGTGGCGCTCAGCCAACTCTGAAATGTGAACTAGGCCTTCAATTCCTTCGTGTACACGAATAAATGCGCCGAACGGAACCAGCTTAGTAACAACACCTGGGACAACTTGGTTGATGGTGTGTGTGCGAGCAAATGCCTGCCATGGATCTTCTTGAGTTGCCTTTAGTGAAAGTGAAACACGCTCGCGCTCGAAATCAACTTCGAGAACTTCTACAGTTACTTCATCGCCAACTTCAACGACTTCACCTGGGTGATCAATATGCTTCCAAGAAAGCTCTGAAACGTGAACCAAACCATCTACGCCACCTAGGTCAACGAATGCACCGAAGTTAACGATTGATGAAATCACACCAGTACGTACTTGACCCTTTTGTAGCTGGTTCAAGAATGTTGTGCGTGATTCAGATTGTGTCTGCTCAAGGAAGGCACGACGCGAGAGAACAACGTTGTTTCGGTTCTTATCTAGTTCGATAATGCGCGCTTCAACTTCCTTACCAATGTAAGGAGTTAGATCGCGGACGCGACGCATTTCAACAAGGGAAGCTGGCAAGAAGCCGCGAAGCCCGATATCTACGATTAGGCCGCCCTTGACAACTTCAATAACAGTTCCGACGACAACTTCGTCGCGCTCTTTCTTGCCTTCAATATCTCCCCAGGCGCGTTCGTATTGTGCGCGCTTCTTAGAAAGAATTGTGCGGCCTTCTTTATCTTCCTTTTGTAGCACGAGCGCTTCAATGCGATCGCCTACCTTAACAATGTCATTTGGATCTGCATCGTGTCGGATTGAGAGTTCGCGGGAAGGGATTACGCCTTCAGTTTTGTACCCGATATCAAGAAGTACTTCTTCGCGATCTACTTGTACGACAGTGCCTTCGACTAAGTCGCCGTCATTGAAGTTTCTGATTGTTCCTTCGATTGCTGCAAGAAAATCTGCAGCCGATCCGATGTCGTTAACTGCTACGACTGGTGATGATGTGCTCAAGTTGCTCCGTAGGGATAGAAAGTAATAGGACCCCAGAACCATTCTGGTGAACGGGCGTAAGCGTACGGTTTGGGCGCCAAATAGGGCAAATCCGCGGACTTAGCAGGCGTAAACTATCTGCAAATGAAGCGTTATCGAGAACTATTTGCCATTCCAAATGTATGGATCCTAGTTTTGACATCTTTCCCTGCCCGAATTTCTTACGGAATGATTGGCTTGTCAATCTTTTTTAAAACTGAAAAAGTAACAGGATCTGTTGCTGTCGCAGGATTAGCGATCGGTATCAACTCTCTTTCAGGTGCAGCCACTGCGGGTATGCGTGGATCGCTGATGGATCGATTTGGACAGAAATGGCCCCTACGCATATTTGTTCCGGGCTATACCTCAATGATGCTGATTCTAAATAACATGCAGGATAAAAACTCGATTTTATTAGCGGCCTTTATTATGGGAATAACTGCTCCCCCAATTAACTTATCCGTTAGGCCGCTCTGGAAGACAGTGGTACCAGAGAATTTCTTGCGAACCGCATACGCCGTCGACACATCAGTTATGAGTACTGCAGGAGTAATCGGTCCGGTAATTGCTACTTCACTTGCACTTTCATCTCATCCGGGAAGCGCCCTTAACGTTGCCGCAGTATTTATGGCAATTGGCGGAGGCTCACTTGCTTTGAGCCACATCTCTCGGGATTGGGTTCCTGAAAAGAAGGATCTAAACCACGTTTCACTTTGGCGACACAAGGCAATTCAATTACTAATGATTGAAGGATGCTTCATCGGTTTTGGTTGGGGTGTATTTGATATCGCAGTACCAGCATTTGCCACCTTGGAAGAAGTTCCCCACAGAACCGCATGGGTGCTAACGGCAATGGGGCTCGGAAATATCGTAGGCGGATTAATCGGTGGCCTTGTTTCTGGAAAGGTATCTGCCTTAAAAGCTATGCGCATCACCTATCTGACTTGGACTTTCATTTCCATACCAATTGTCTTTACTTATCCAGGTTGGTCGATGGTAATTGCTGGCGCAGTCTTAGGTTTAATTGGCGGAACTATTCAAGTCTTTTACTGGGAAGTTATGGAAGCGGTACGACCTAAAGGTTCGGCCGTGGCGATGATGGGTTGGATTTGGACCGTTGAGGGAACACTGATGTCGATTGGCGCCGCAGCAGGTGGCTGGATTTCTGAAACTTACTCACCACGCTTTGCTCTGTCGATCACAACGTTTTCAATTATTTCTGGTTTTATTATTCTAACTTTAGGAAGAAAACGATTGGCTGCAGCAGATCGCATACCGACACCTGAAGAAGATCTAGCGGCTATATCTAATAACTCACCGGCCACAACATAACTCCTACGAAATAAAGTTAGTGCGCGGCTTCGTTCCAACTAGCGCCGATACCAACGCTGACATCTAAAGGCGCTCTCAGTGGGTAAGCAGCTCCCATTTCCCGTCTTACCAGTTCTGTCACTGGCTCTTCCTCGCCTGCAACGACTTCCAAGATAAGTTCATCGTGAACCTGTAACAACAAACGTGACTTAAAGGACTCGGCGGTTAACGCACGTTGCACATTTAGCATCGCCTGCTTGATGATGTCGGCTGCCGATCCTTGGATCGGAGCATTTAACGCCATCCGTTCGGCAATCTCACGTCTTTGCCGGTTATCGTGAAGTAGATCAGGCAGGTAACGACGCCGGCCCATCACGGTTTCGGTATAGCCAACTTTACGGGCCTGCTCAACGACGCTACTTAAGTAATCACGGATTCCACCAAAGCGTTGGAAATATCTATCCATTAAATCCTGCGCAGCCGATGGTGATAAATCTAGTTGCAGAGCTAAACCATAGGAACTTAGGCCATAGGCAAGCCCATAAGACATCGCTTTTATTTGGCGGCGCATTTCCGAGTCGACTTCATTTGCTTTAACTCCGAAGACTAGGCCTGCAACAGTGGCGTGTAAATCTTCACCCGATTCAAAGGCTGCCAATAAACCAGCATCGCTAGATAAATGCGCCATAATCCGCATTTCGATTTGGCTGTAGTCGGCAGTTAGTAGCCCAACATAACCTTTTCCGGCGATGAAGTTATTGCGGATACTGCGCCCTTCCTCAGTACGCACTGGAATATTTTGTAGGTTAGGTCCGACTGAAGATAAGCGACCCGTTGCAGCAACCGTCTGGGCAAAGTGAGTATGGATGCGGCCATCATCAGCGATTTCGGCGATTAAACCCTCAACGGTTGTACCAAGTTTCTTTGTCTCACGGATACGCAGAAGTGATTCCAATAATGGATGTTTGGTCTTTTCAAATAACCAATTCAGGGCCTCAGCATCTGTTGTAAATCCAGTTTTAATCTTCTTGGTTTTAGGCAGATTCAATTCGTCAAAGAAAACAACTTGAAGTTGTTTAGGCTAGGCGACATTGAATTCATGACCTGCAGCAAGGTGCGCAGCCTTAGTCTCGCGCGCTACTTCTCCTTCAAAAAATGTGGCCAACGTTTCTAGACCGCTGCGGTCAACTGATATCCCGCGGTTCTCCATAATCGCCAGAACCTGAGCGATAGGAAGCTCTAGCTCAGTAAAGAGTTTTAAAACCCCCCGGTCAGACATTTCGGTCTCCAGAGATTTACGAAGTTTAAATAGCGAGGCCGCACTTGTTAGTAACACCTGATCGGGATTTGAGGCATCAATTCTTGCGCCATCTCCCCAGCGTTCCAAAAGATCACTTAGTTCTTGGGCTCGAACTCCAGGATTGACTAGGTATGCCGCCAAAGCAGTATCGAATACGACCCCATCCAATAAGTTATAGCGAGCAAGCTCTTTTGCATCATGTGCTATTTTCTTAACTGCCAGATCTTGCGCCCATCCGCCCATCGTTGATGAGCGAACAAGATGGACATCACTTGAAGAAAATGCCACCGCGTAGCGATGTAGTTTCGCATCCTGCATTTCATAAACAATTGCGATCTCGCCAGTGTGCTTGGCGATTCGAGAATTAATCTCATCAGAAGTTAATGTCTCACCTTCTACCTGTGGCGAAAATAGCGTTAACTCCTCAACTTCAATCTTCTTGGAAGTAACCGATGCGGCGTTCAAAATTGGTTTTAGACGATCCTTCAAAGTTCGAAATTCTAGTTGCTCAAAAAGTTTAGTTAAATCAGACTCAATAACGCCAGACCATGCCAGATCAGTTAGATCTAGATCCACCGGAGCATCGTGAACCAACTGAGTAAGTTCGCGATTTCGTATGACGCTATCGATGTTATCGCGCAGTGCTTGTCCAACTTTTCCGCCGACCTTGTCCACATTTGAAATTAACTCTTGAAGCGAGCCGTATTCAACAACCCATTTGGCAGCCGTCTTCTCACCAACTCCAGGAATAGATGGCAAGTTATCACTTGGATCTCCACGCAACGCTGCAAAATCTGGATACTGATCTGGACTCATCCCGTACTTTTCCTGCACAGCATCTGGTGTCATGCGTGCCATCTCAGAGACGCCGCGCTTGGGATATAGCACTGTGGTTTTATCGGTTACTAATTGAAAACTGTCACGATCGCCGGTACAGATTAAAACTTCCATTCCGTCCTTCTCGGCCCGTTTGGTGATGGTTGCGATCAAATCATCGGCCTCATATCCCTCTATGGCGAATTGCTCAATTCCAAATCCACGAACTAAATCGTTAAGAAATGACATCTGTGAGCGAAATTCGTCTGGTGTCTTGGCGCGATTGGCTTTATATTCGGGGAAAATATCGGTGCGAAAAGTATGGCGCGAGACATCAAATGCCACAGCAACATGTGTTGGTTTTTCCTCTTTTAAAAGCGAGATCAGCATCGTGGCAAAGCCATAAATAGCGTTGGTGTGTTGACCTTGCGCGGTGGTGAAATTTTCGGCAGGGAGTGCAAAGAAGGCGCGATATGCCATTGAATGACCGTCAATTAGAAGTAAACGGCCTTTGCTCATGGCTGCATCCTATGGAACAAGTTACTATTTCTAACTATGACGCAACCAGAAAATACTCCCGACTTCCTTGAACTAATCCGTGAACGTGGCGCTGGCGCACTCGATAAGAAGATGGGTATCGAAATCTTAGAAGCCTCCCCCGAACGTTTAGTCGGGCGGATGCCGGTTGAAGGAAATACTCAACCTATTGGCTTGTTACACGGTGGTGCGAATGTGGTTTTAGCGGAATCACTTGGGTCGATTGGTACTCAGTTACACGCTGGACCAAATCGCAAGATTGTCGGCGTAGACATAAATGCAACGCACCATAAATCTGCTATGTCTGGATATGTAACTGGTGTTGCCACGGCAGTTTCTCTGGGTAGGACTTTATGTGTTTATGAAGTCGTAATTACCAACGAACAAGGCCAGCGCACTTGTAGTGCAAGAATTACTTGTTTAATTCTTGCAGAACGTTAGTGAGCTCCGGTACCTAGGTATGCCTCGCGCACTGCAGGATCGTTAAGAAGATCTGAAGCCTTCGCTTCCTTAACAACATTTCCGGTTTCAAGAATATATGCACGGTCGGCACGTTGTAGCGCTTGCTGCGCATTCTGCTCAACTAACAAGATAGTCACACCCTGCTTATTAATCTGCGTGATGATGCGGAAGATATTGGCAATCATTTGAGGTGCAAGGCCCATTGAAGGCTCATCAAGTAGCAAAACCTTAGGACGCGCCATAAGCGCGCGACCAATAGCGAGCATCTGCTGTTCTCCGCCAGAGAGCGTTCCACCTGCTTGAGAAGTACGTTCTTTCAAACGTGGGAAGAGCGTGTAAACCTTCTCTAGATCCTCGGCCATTTCTATCTTTCTATCTTTACGGTTGAACTTTCCAATCTCAAGATTTTCCAGAACAGTCATGCCAGGAAATATTCCACGGCCTTCCGGAGCTTGAGAGATACCAAGATCTACACGTTCGTGGGCCGGAACCTTTGAAATGTCCTGTCCGTCAAAAATGATTTGACCGGATGAGACGTTACGAAGGCCAGAGATAGTTTTTAAAGTCGTGGTCTTGCCAGCGCCATTGGCACCGATCAAACTAACGATCTCCCCTTGATTTACATAAAATGAGATTCCTTTTATGGCTTCGATCTTGCCGTAGTGAACTCGTAAATCCTTAACTTCAAGACGCATCTGCTGGTACTCCTAAATAGGCTTCAATGACCTTTGGATTGTTCTGGACGACACTTGGCAGATCATCTGCAATCTTCTCGCCAAAGTCCAAGACCGCGACTCGATCAGAAATTCCCATGATTAACGACATATCGTGTTCGATCAGAAGAACGGTGTAACCACGATCTCTTATTTTTACAATCAGCTCTGCCAAAGATTTCTTCTCCGAAGGATTAAAACCCGCTGCGGGTTCATCCAGCAAAACGATCTCTGGGCTTGTGCCCAGAGCTCTAGCGATTTCAAGTCTGCGCTGATCTCCGTATGGAAGATTCTTAGCCAATTGATCGGAACGATGATCAATTCCCATGAACTTTAGAATTTCGTGCGCCTTCTCGCGCCCAGCCTTCTCTTCTCGTCTTGATCGCGGAGTATTTAGAATCGATCCAACTAATCCGCTCTTGTTGTGAACATCTGTTGCCGTAATTACATTTTCAAGTGAGGTCATCTCACCGAATAGCCGCACATTTTGGAAGGTACGGGCGATTCCCATCTTCGTAATCTTGTGACGATTCTTTCCCTTTAAGCTTTTGCCATTGAAAAGAATCTCACCATCGGTCGGTACATAAACACCGGTCACCACATTAAAAACCGTTGTTTTGCCAGCCCCGTTGGGTCCGATAAGAGCACAAATTTCACCTTTATTAACTTGCAGGTTTACTTGGTTGAGTGCTTTTACTCCACCAAACTGCATAGTTACATTCTTTAATTCCAATACAGGCTGGTTACTCATTTTATTTCCCCTCCTGCAATGCCAATTTTCTCCCGCTTTTTACGTGGGAGCAGTCCATCTGGTCGCAAATTCATCATAATTATCAGAACCAGACCGAAGATCAACATACGAGCTTCAGAGATAAATCGAATTCGTTCAGGGATATATGAGAGCAGTACCGCACCAAAAACAACGCCCCAAATATTTCCCATTCCGCCGAAAACAACAAAGGCTAGGATCAGAATTGAAATATTGTAGTTAAAGATATTCGGGGCAATAAACATAGCTTTCGATGCAAATAGGACGCCAGCTGCACCGCCAACAGATGCTCCGAAGACGAAGGCCCATAGCTTGTATTTATAGGTGTTAACGCCCATGAGTTCTGCAACATCTTCATCTTGACGAATTGATTCCCAAGCACGACCCGGGCGGCGCGCAGAAAGTCCGCGGATTATCAGAATAGTAATAATGATCAGAATTAAGACAACCCAGTAATAGTTTCGGTCACTTTCGAGGTCGAAAGTGAACCCGAAAGTAGTTGGCGGATTAGGAATATTTGATATTCCATTAGCACCACCTACTGCAGAAGAATTCAAAGCAGTGATTCGGATAATTTCTCCGAAGCCTAGGGTGACGATTGCCAGGTAGTCACCGCGCAGACGTAATACTGCAGCACCCAGGACAAATCCTGACAACATGGCCAGAGCAATACCTACTGGAAGAATTTCCCACGTATTTAATTTTGTATGCATGCTCAATATGCCGGCTGTGTATGCACCTACCGCATAAAAGGCAACGTAACCAAGATCTAGTAATCCGCTCTTGCCCACAACAACGTTTAGCCCAAGCGCCATCAGAACATAGACGCCAATTGGGTAGAACAAGACACTGACGAAAGGAGTTCGAGGGGTATTTAAGAATGTGCCCTCAAGCAGCGGAAGCGCGAAAGCCCCCACGATAATTACGCCGGCAATTAAATATCTCTGCCACTTGTTCGAATTAGCCCAGAGCGTTGCACCAGTATCGCGTAAGTTAAAAGGCATCTTTATACCCTCGCCTGCTGCAGTGACTCGCCGAATATTCCATTTGGCTTGAACAGTAGAACCAGGATGAGGATGACGAAGGCGGTAATTGAGCGCCATTGTGTGCCAAGGACTGCAGAGGCATACATTTCAATTAACCCCAAAGCAATTCCGCCGGCAAAGGCGCCTCGGATATTACCAATTCCGCCAAGGACGGCTGCTGTGAAAGCAGCGAGGCCAAGTTCAAAGCCAATACTAAATCTTGTCATTTCATAAACTGTTATGTAGAAAAATGAAGCTGCACCGGTGCCCAGGCCACCAATTAGAAATGTAGTCGAAATTATCTTGTTTAAGTTGATTCCCATTAAACGAGAGGTGTCGTAATCCATAGAGACTGCGCGAATTCCCATGCCGAGTCTGGATTTATTTACAAAGAGATCAAGAACGATCAGCAAAATGATTGCAAAAACAATTACCAGCAGGGTGTCAACTCTTATGTCAGCGCCCCAGACCGTTGCCAGAATAGTTTTGTCGAGTAAGCGTGGTGAACCCATCGGCGCAGAACTAGTTGCCATGCGCACTGCCTCAGCAAGAACAATCGAGACTCCAATTGCAGAGATCAGAGATGTTAGACGATTACTTGTTCGTGAACGCAGGCGACGGTAGGCGACTATTTCAATAATTACGCTAGCCACTCCAGAGACAATCATGGCGCCGACTAACATCGCGGTCATTGTGTAGACCAATTTAAATCCAGTTAGTGGATCAGACTCGATCGTATGGTTGAATAATTTGGTTGCTACCAAAATTGTTGCGAAGCTTCCAAGCATAAATACTTCTGAGTTTGCAAAATTTATAAGTCTGAGAACACCATAAACCATGGTGTATCCAAGAGCGATTAATACATAGATAAACCCGAGGGCTATTCCATCAAATGTTAGCGATGCGAACTGATCGGTTAGGACTGAAAAATCCACAATTTCCCCTTCATTGTTCTTGCGAGTGGCAAAACTACACTAGAAAGTAAAAAAACTTGGCCCTGGTCTAGGACCAGGGCCAAGAATTTTTATCTAATTACGCCTTGCCGTTGAGCTTGATAGTTCCGCCCTTTACGACGAACTGGTTCATCAAGCCTGAGCCTGATAGATCGCCTGATTCTTGGAACTTGATTGTGATTCCTGCAGTGTTCTTGTAGCTAAATGAAGCTGAGTTCAAGTAGGCAAGCATGTCTGCACGAGTGGTCTTTCCAGCCTTAATTCCCTGAAGGAAGATGTTTGTGGCATCGAATGCTTCAGTTGTGTAAACGCCTGGATCAGCCTTGAAGTCTTTCTTGAACATAGCAGTGATCTTTGGTGATGCTACTTCAAGTGGAACTGTTGGAGCTGTTAGACGAGCACCCTCAGATTGCTTCTTACCGGCTAGCTTAGGGAACTGTGAGTTTAGAACTCCGTCGCCTGCAGCATAAACGCCCTTGTATCCCTTATCGCGAAGTTGCTTAAGGAACTTGGCACCATCTGCGTAGTAACCAGTGTAGATAACAACATTTGCCTTTTCCTTCTTGATCTTGGCAATTGTTGCTGAGAAGTCTGAAACAGCACCCTTAGCAGCAGAATCTCCTGCTTGGAATGCAGTACCAAGTGCAAGCTTTACAGCCTTAGTTAGACCAACTGAGTATGAAGACTGATCGTCAACAACGAATACTGTTGGATCCTTAACGCCATTTGTTGCTACACGAGCAAGAGCTGGTCCTTGCAGATCATCGTTTGAAACGATGCGGTGGAATACAGGGTTACCGTAATCCTTGCTTGTTGGATCTGTAAGTGAAGCGCGTGTTGCTGATGGTGAAACGATTGCAATTCCCTTTGCCTTGTAGCTAGGAAGTGCTGCAATTGTTGGACCTGAGTAAGCAGTTAGTACGCCGATTACAGCATCATCTGCTGCGATACCAGCTCCAACTGTTCCGCCCTGAGCGTCATCGCCCTGGTCGTCTCCTTCAAAGATTTCCACCTTTACGGCTGGGTTTGTTGCGTTGTAAATCTTAATTGCGAGCTTTACGCCGCGAATTGAATCTGTACCAGTTTGTGCTTCAGGTCCTGTTAGTGGGCCCTGGTAAGCGATCTTTACAGTTGTTGCAGCTGATGCAGTGTTTGCAGCGAATGCGCCTAGTGATAGGGCAAGTGCGGCAACAATCGCAGCAGAAGCTTTAATCTTCTTGTTCATGTATTGCCTTCCTGTTTTTTCTTTCATGTGTCCCGGGACAGGGAGGTAGAAAGTGTAAAGGGGGCGGGGAAGATCTATCAACCTGGAGTTGAGCGTGCAAATATAAAGGTTTGGTTACTTTTCTATCGGGTTTTTCGACCTATCGACCAGGAACGGCATCTGGGGAAATAACGGCTTCTGCGACCTGTTTCATCGTTAGGCGGCGATCCATGGCAGCCCTTTGAATCCAAGAAAAGGCTTCTGGCTCAGTCAGATTAAGGGCCTGCATCAAAATACCTTTAGCTCGATCAATTATTTTGCGGGTTTCAAGTCGCTCATGCAAGTCAGCAACTTCATCAGCCAGGGTTCGCATCTGCAAATGCCTACTGATTGCAATTTCGATAGCTGGAACTAAATCACCAATCGAAAATGGTTTTACAACATAGGCCATCACTCCGGCATCGCGTGCTCGTTCCACAAGTTCACGTTGTGAAAATGCCGTCAACATCAATACTGGCGCAATAGCAATAATTTTTTCAGCCGCCGATATTCCGTCAAGGATTGGCATCTTCACATCAAGAATCGCTAAATCTGGTTTATGTAATTGTGCAAGGTCAATTGCCTGAGCGCCATCTGATGCTTCTGCGACTACTTCGTAGCCGGCCTCATTCAACATCTCAACTAAATCCATGCGGATTAACGCTTCATCTTCGGCAACCAGAATTCGGATCGCCTTTACATTGGAGGTATTGGTGCTCATGTGCCTCGAGTCGGATTCGAACCGACACTATGCAGTGTTTGAGACTGCCCTCTCTACCGTTGGAGTACCGAGGCGTTCTTAACTATTTTCTTGCAGACCAAATCTTAACGGTAAGCAGGAGCTGCGCCACCCACGGCATCGCCTACGCGGTGAACGCGCATCGCATTGGTTGATCCCGGAATTCCGGGAGGAGAGCCGGCGACGATCACAACGAGTTCGCCTTCAGTACACCGCTTAGTACTTAATAACAATGTATCGGCTTGCATAACCATCTCATCAGTGTGCTTAACAGATGACGTTAACTCGGGCTCTACTCCCCAGTCCAGCGCCATTCGGTTATAGGTTCCAATTTCTGGGGTGAATGCCAAGATAGGAATTGGTGAGCGCAAACGTGCAGTGCGTCGCGCCGAGTCACCAGATTGCGTAAAAGTCACAAGATACTTTGCGCCAACGATTGCGCCAACTTCAGTTGCAGCCTTTGTGATGGCGCCACCTTTTGTCTTTGGCGTTGATTTCATTGGGCGAATCATGTCCATTCCACCTTGTTCGGTGTGCGAAATAATGCGTGCCATGGTCTGCACTGCCTCAATTGCGAATTCACCAACTGAAGTCTCACCTGAAAGCATCAACGCATCTGCACCATCTAGTACCGCATTCGCACAATCTGTTGCTTCAGCGCGAGTTGGGCGTGAGTTTGTAATCATCGAATCGAGCATCTGAGTTGCAACGATTACCGGCTTAGCGGCTTCGCGCGATAACTCGATGCAATGCTTTTGTACCAAGGGCACTTCCTCTATAGGCAGTTCCACACCCAAATCACCACGGGCAACCATGATGCCATCGAAGGCATTTACGATGCCTTGTAGATTTGCAACGGCTTGCGGCTTTTCAATTTTTGCAATGACTGGAACACGAATTCCAACTTCGTCCATGATGCGATGCACATCGATGATGTCGTCAGCGCTTCGCACAAATGATAGGGCGATGAAATCAGCGCCGGCCTTAAGCCCCCAGCGCAGATCATCCATATCTTTTTCAGAAAGCGCAGGAACTGATACAGCAACGCCAGGTAAATTAATTCCCTTGTTATTACTTACTGCGCCAGGTTCAATCACCTTAGTAACAACATCATTGCCTTTTACTTCAGTAACTTCGACGGTAACTTTTCCATCATCGATCAAGATGCGATCTCCTGGCTTGCAATCCCCCGGTAGACCTTTATAAGTAGTGCCAACCCGCTCTTTTGTGCCCTCTACTTCATCGGTTGTGATTGTGAAAATATCTCCACGTGCTAAATCGTGAGAACCGGCCTTAAATCTCGCTAGACGAATCTTTGGACCTTGCAAATCAACCAAGATCGCGATCGGTACGCCGGCTTCTTTGGCAGCTTCGCGCACGCGATCCATTCGCCCTTGATGTTCTGGATGTCCGCCGTGAGACAGGTTTAGGCGCGCCATATTCATACCGGCTGCGATTAACTCCCGAACTTTTTCTTGAGAATCAACTGCTGGACCCATTGTGCAAACAATCTTCGCGCGACGCATGTGGCTACCTTACCTAATCGTTATTATTTTCGGATAATTCGTCGAAGGTATCGAGTGAATTTAAATGAAATAAATCGTTTTAAACCACCAATGAACGATCAGTTGGCTCGATTGGCGCAGGAAGTTGCGTTTGACCCTCAAGATGAGTATCTACTCCCGCTGCAGCGCTACGACCTTCGGCGATCGCCCAGACAATTAAAGATTGTCCGCGCCCGGCATCCCCCGCCACAAATACGCCTTCGCTGGTGCTTTGATAATTTACATCTCGTTTAATATTTCCGCGCTCATCTAACTCAACTTCAAGTTGCTCAAGCAGCACAGATTTTTCTGGACCGGTAAATCCCATGGCCAAGAAAACAAAATCAGCAGGCAGTTCTTTTTCGGTTCCAGGAACAGGTTCAAACTTTCCGTTAACGAACTCAGTCTCAACTATTTTCAGCGCCTTGAGATTGCCATTGCCATCGCCAATGAACTCTTCAGTGCTAACTGCAAAGATGCGGTTATCAAGTTCCTCATGTGCAGATGAAACGCGATAGATCATCGGATAAGTAGGCCAAGGTTGTCCGCTTGGTCGCTCTTCTGTGGGACGCGGCATAATCTCAAGCTGAGTAACACTTGCAGCGCCTTGTCGGATAGAAGTACCTAAACAATCCGCGCCAGTATCTCCCCCGCCAAGAATCACCACGTGCTTGCCCGCAACGTTTATATCTGGATTGGTAACTTCACCAAGCGCTTGCTTATTTCCCCAAGGCAAGAACTCCATCGCCTGATAAACGCCCTTATTTTCCCGCCCCTTAATTGGCAAATCGCGCCATTGGGTTGAACCGATTGCTATAACAATTGCATTGTATTTCCTGCGTAGATCCGCGCCAGTTAACTCGACTCCCACATTAACTCCTGGGCGAAAACGAGTTCCTTCCTTCTCCATTTGATTTAGACGGCGATCAAGAACGCTCTTCTCCATCTTAAATTCTGGAATTCCATAACGCAGGAGCCCACCGATTTTATCCGCGCGCTCATAGACCACAACGGTATGTCCGGCGCGAGTTAGTTGTTGTGCTGCGGCAAGCCCAGCTGGACCAGAACCAATGACTGCAACGGTTTTGCCGGTCAGACGATCCGGCGGCAATGGCTTTACATTTCCGGCGCTGAAAGCTTCTTCAATAGTGCGCAGCTCTACTTGTTTAATTGTCACAGCATCTGCGTTGATAGCAACGACGCAGGCAGTTTCGCAAGGTGCCGGACAGAGGCGACCAGTAAATTCTGGGAAGTTATTTGTGGCGTGAAGTCGCGCCATCGCTTCTTCCTTATCGCCGCGCCACATTAAATCATTCCATTCTGGAATTAAATTTCCGAGTGGGCAACCTGAGTGACAGAAAGGAATACCACAATCCATGCAGCGCCCTGCTTGTTTCTGCAGATGCTCAAAACTTTGCGGTTCATAGACTTCCTGCCAATCTTGGATGCGCACATCGATTGGTCGACGCTTTGGCAACTCACGTGGAGTTGTCATAAATCCTTTTGGATCAGCCATTTGCTGCAACCTCCATCACGTATTGATCAACAGGTAAGCCATCTTTATTTGCTCGTTCAATTGCTGCAAGGACTCGCGCATAATCACGTGGCATCACAAGTGAGAAACGGTTTAGCGATGCCGGCCAATCCTTTAACAATTGTGCGGCAACTTCCGAACCAGTCTCGGCATGGAAGGCAGAAACATAACCCTTGAGCACATCTTTCTGATCTTCTGGAATAGCCAAAATATCTACCATCTCAGAGTTCACCAGTGCTGGAATCAAATCAAGTACGAATGCGCGACCACCTGACATGCCAGCCGCAAAGTTGCGACCTGTGCGGCCGAGAACAACAACTGCGCCCCCTGTCATGTATTCACAACCGTGATCTCCGATTCCCTCAACTACTGCAGTGTCGCCCGGGGTTCGAACGCAGAAACCCTCACCCACTAGACCGCGAATAAATATTTCACCAGAGGTAGCTCCGTAACCAATTACATTTCCAGCAATTACGTTTTCATTGGATGCAAAAACGGCGCGCTCATCAGGACGCAGGACTACTCGTCCGCCAGAAATTCCCTTGCCAACATAGTCATTGCTATCGCCATAAAGACGAATAGCAACACCACGTGGCAGGAAGGCGCCAAGTGACTGTCCAGCCGAGCCATGAAGTGTCACATCAATGGTTCCAGCCGGCAGACCATCTGCACCGTAGCGACGAGTGACTTCTGCTCCCAACATTGTTCCGACTGTGCGATTCACGTTACGCACCGGCAGATCAATACGAACTGGCTCACCTTTTTCCAAAGCGACGGAGGCAAGTGAGATCAATTGATTATCGAGGGCTGCATCAAGTCCATGATCTTGAAAAGTTGTGCGATATAAAGGTGAATCGACATCTGGGCGAACCAGCAAAGGCGCCAGATCCAATCCACTTGCCTTCCAGTGGTTTACCGCATCGCGAGTATCCAGAAATTCAACGCGACCGATTGCCTCTTGCAATGTGCGCATACCAAGTTTTGCCAATATCTCGCGAACTTCTTCGGCGATATATTCAAAGAAAGTTTCCACGAATTCAGGCTTACCAGTGAATTTCTTACGCAACTCTGGGTTTTGCGTGGCAACGCCAACTGGGCAAGTATCTAGATGACAAACACGCATCATGACGCAGCCTGAGACAACAAGTGGCGCAGTTGCAAAACCGTATTCTTCAGCACCAAGCAGCGCCGCAATTACAACATCGCGACCAGTCTTTAATTGGCCATCTGCTTGAACAACGATGCGATCGCGCAGTCCATTTAACAATAACGTCTGTTGAGTTTCGGCCAAGCCAAGTTCCCACGGAGCGCCAGCATGCTTAAGCGAGGTCAGTGGAGAAGCTCCGGTTCCACCATCGTGGCCAGATATAAGGACAACATCGGCATGTGCCTTAGATACGCCGGCTGCAACAGTTCCGACACCGACTTCAGCCACTAACTTCACGTGGATGCGCGCATTCTTATTGGCATTTTTTAAATCATGAATTAGCTGTGCTAAATCTTCGATTGAATAAATATCATGATGTGGAGGCGGTGAAATTAGACCAACACCTGGAGTTGAATAGCGAACTTTTGCAATCCATGGATAAACCTTGTTGCCAGGTAATTGCCCACCTTCACCAGGTTTCGCCCCTTGTGCAATCTTGATTTGAATATCATCGGCATTTACCAAGTAATTACTTGTCACACCGAAGCGACCGCTCGCCACTTGCTTAATTGCACTTCGTTTGGAATCGCCATTTTCCATTGGAATATATCGCTCTGGATCTTCTCCGCCCTCACCTGTGTTGGACTTAGCGCCCAATCGATTCATGGCGATCGCTAAAGTTTCATGAGCTTCTTGCGAAATTGAGCCATAAGACATCGCACCTGTAGAAAAACGTTTCATAATCTCAGAAATTGGCTCAACTTCATCGATTGATATCGCAGGACGTTCAGCATCTTTAAATGCAAAGAGCCCACGTAGGGTCATCAGAGATTTACTTTGCTCGTCAACCTTGCTGGTATAACGCTTAAAGATGTCATAGCGCTTGGAACGTGTCGAATGCTGCAGAGCAAAGACAGTCTCAGGATTAAATAAATGTGGTTCTCCATCGCGGCGCCACTGATATTCGCCACCAATTGGTAGGCGCTTGCTTCCCGGAATTTCTCCGCCCGGTGGATAAGCGATTAGGTGGCGCGCGATAGTTTCCTCGGCGATTAGATCCAAACTTATTCCACCCAAGCGAGATGTTGTTCCTACGAAATATTCATCAACGACTTCTTGCGATAATCCGATCGCTTCAAAAACTTGTGCACCGGTGTAAGAGGCGATAGTTGAAATGCCCATCTTGGACATAACTTTAAGAACGCCTTTACCAAGGCTCTTAATCACATTGTGAACTGCCTTTTCCGGTGTTATTCCGGTTATAACTCCCTGAAGAACCAAATCTTCAGCCGACTCCATCGCTAGATATGGATTTACGGCAGCTGCGCCGTAGCCAATTAGAAGAGCGACATGGTTAACTTCTCGAACATCGCCAGCCTCAACAACAAGGCCAACCTGTGTGCGAGTTTTTTCACGGATCAAATGATGATGAACGGCCGCGGTGAGCAACAGTGAAGGGATAGGAGCATCCTCGGCATCGCCATTGCGATCAGAGAGAACAATTATGTGAGCACCGGATGCGATGGCATCCGATACTTCGCGTTTAATTTCTTCCAAGCGAGTATGCAGAGTATTTCCATCACCGGAAACTGGAAAGAGTCCGCGCACAACATAGGCTGCTAGCTCTGGGTATTCATCATCAACGTTCACGTGAATGATCTTTGATAACTCATCATTATCAATGACTGGGAATGCCAAAGATATTTGACGGCAAGATTCTGGACCCGGATCTAATAAATTGTGTTCTGGTCCAATAGATCCGCCCAAACTTGTCACTAATTCTTCACGAATAGCATCAAGAGGTGGGTTAGTAACTTGTGCGAACAGTTGAGAGAAGTAATCAAATAACAAACGGGGTTTCTCAGATAGCGCTGCTATTGGAGAATCGGTTCCCATTGAGCCCAGCGCTTCCATACCGTTTTTAGCCATCGGAGTTAACAAAATACGTAAATCTTCTTCGGTATATCCAAAGGCGCGTTGGCGACGGACAACGGATGAGTGCGGATAAACAATATGTTCTCTAGAAGGCAGATCACTTAACTTCATCATTCCCGCTTCCAGCCACTGCCCATAAGGAGCGCTATCTGCCAGAGAATCTTTGATCTCATCATCTTCAATGATTCGACCAGCTTCAATATCAACCAAGAACATCTTGCCTGGTTGCAGGCGACCTTTGCGGACGATCTTTTCTGCAGGAAAATCTAATACGCCAACTTCGGATGCAAGTACAACTAGCCCATCATCGGTAACCCAAAAACGCGATGGGCGAAGTCCATTGCGATCAAGTACGGCGCCAACTTGATGGCCGTCGGTAAATGTCACACAGGCTGGTCCATCCCACGGTTCCATTAGGGATGCGTGGAAGGCATAGAAATCACGTCGCTTCTGCGACATAGTTGTGTGATTCTCCCAAGCTTCAGGAATCATCATCAAAACAGAATGTGGAAGTGAGCGGCCGCCAAGATAGAGAAGCTCTAGAACTTCATCGAAGGATGCAGAATCACTGCCCGACATTTCCACAATTGGATATAGCCGATTCAAGTCACCTGGAATTAATTCACTGGATAACAAGGATTCGCGCGCACGCATCCAATTTCGATTGCCTTTAACAGTATTAATTTCACCGTTGTGGGCAATAAATCGGTAGGGGTGGGCCAGTGGCCATGATGGAAATGTATTAGTCGAAAAGCGTGAGTGCACTAGCGCTAAAGGCGAGATGACGCGCTCATCGCTTAAATCAGGAAAAAACTCTTCTAGCTGACCGGTAGTAAGCATTCCCTTGTAGACAATTGTCTGAGATGAAAGTGAAGGAAAGTAAAGCTCAAGTGCGTGCTCGGCGCGCTTTCGTAAACAAAAAGTTAAGCGGTCTAATTCAATTCCACTTTCTTTATTCTTTCCTACCAAAAAGAGTTGTTCAAACTTTGGCATTACAGATAGCGCAGTCTGACCAAGAGATGATGAATTAATTGGAAGCTCGCGCCAACCTAAAACAACGAGACCTTCTTGCACGGCAATCTTGGCGATTTCATCGCGAACTTCGGCGCCTTGGGCGATGAATGCAATACCTGTTGCATATGAGCCTTCAGCAGGAAGATCAAACCCGACAACCGCGCGATAGAAAGCATCAGGGATGCGAATTAAAATTCCGGCACCGTCACCACTGTCTGGTTCGGCACCGGAAGCGCCGCGGTGCTCCATATTACGTAAGGCGGTTAGAGCTTTAGCAACAATTTCATGTGTAGCAACTTTCTTAAGCGTGGCTACCATTGCAACACCGCATGCATCATGCTCGTTTGCTGGGTCGTAAAGACCAACACGTGCTGGATAATTAGATGAAAGGACCATCTGATTCACACTCCTGTTGTCCACACTTGAAATTTAGTGAGGGACAACTTTGGCCCTAAAGATTAACGATCCGAAGATCCTCGTAAGGTAAAAGGGTAGCAAGAGATAGACCAATTGGGCATAGCGAAAATGTCTTTTTCCGCAGATGTGACTTAGATACCGCTCACATGCAGAAGCTGGCCGATACCGGCCGTGATTGCCATTCCGATGCAACCGCCCATAATTACCCGCAAAGTTGGGGCCAAAATCTTTGATCCAGCCGTCTTTGCGCTGACAACTCCGGTGATGACTAATCCGATG
>CANLHI010000020.1 GCA_947490845.1 Actinomycetota bacterium
TGAAGGTTACATACAAGGTAGAAGCAACTCGCGTTGAACAGCGCACTGACTTCGATCGTCTTGTTGTTGATGTTGAAACAAAGCCATCAATGAAGCCACGCGATGCTGTTGCATCAGCTGGTAAGACACTTGTTGAACTCTTCGGTCTTGCTCGCGAACTAAACGTTGATGCAGAAGGTATCGAGATGGGGCCATCTGTTATGGATGCTGCTCTCGCTGCTGATCTTGCACTTCCAATTGAAGATCTAGATCTCACAGTTCGTTCATATAACTGCCTTAAGCGCGAAGGAATTCACACAGTTGGTGAGTTAGTTAACCGTTCAGAGGCTGACTTGCTCGACATCCGTAACTTTGGTTCAAAGTCCATCGATGAGATCAAGGCAAAACTTGTCTCAATGGGAATGTCTCTAAAGGACAGCCCAGCTGGATTTGATCCAACAAAGCACCAGAACTTCAACGCATCAGATGATGACTTCGCTGAAGCAGATCAGGCCTAGGAGATACGACAATGCCAAAACCAACTAAAGGTCCTCGTCTGGGTTCAGGCCCATCACACGAGCGTCTAATCCTTCGCACACTTGCTGAGCAGTTGTTCGAGCACGGAAAGATCACAACAACAGAGGCAAAGGCTAAGCGCCTGCGTCCGTTGGCTGAAAAGTTGATCACCTTCGCAAAGAAGGGTGATCTGCCAGCACGTCGTGAAGTAATGGCACGTATTGCAAATAAGAGCGTTGTTCACACACTCTTTACTGAAATCGGACCACGCTTTGCAACTCGCAACGGTGGATACACACGTATCACCAAGATCGGACCACGCAAGGGCGATAACGCGCCAATGGCAGTTATCGAAGTTCTAACTGAGAAAGATAACTAATTTCTAGTTAACTTACTTAGTTAATAAGCAACCGAATTTAAATGACTGAACCCACTCTCTATCCCGAGAGTGGGTTTCGTCGTTTACGCATTGATCTTTCATATGATGGAACTAATTTCTCAGGCTGGGCGATACAACCAGACCGCCGCACAGTTCAACAATGCATTGAAGAAGCCATCAGGACTGTGGCGCAAGCAAAGGCTGAAACAATTGTTGCCGGGCGCACCGATGCCGGAGTACACGCAACAAGTCAGGTAATTCATGTTGATCTTCCCGAAAGCCTGGAGCTAGATGATCTGGCGTATAAGTTAAATCGCATTCTTGATGAAGATATCCGAATCAATCAGATACAGATCGCACCCACTGCCTTTCACGCCCGCTTTTCAGCGCTGCGTCGCTATTACGAATATCGAATTCTCGATGAAAATAAAGTGATTCCACCGCTGGCACGATTTAATACCGCCCCTTGGTATCGCCCGCTAGATGTAGATCAAATGAATCGCGCCAGTGCTTTACTTCTTGGCACCCATGACTTTGCCGCTTTCTGCAAGTTCCGTGAAGGCGCAACGACTATCCGCACACTTGAAACATACCAATGGCGCCGTGACCGTGATGGTTATTTAGTTGGAGATCTGGTCGCCGATGCCTTCTGTTATTCAATGGTTCGAAATCTAGTCGGCGCAATTGTCTGCGTGGCAGATGGCCGCAAAGAATCAGATTGGATCTCAACTCTGCTTGAAAATAAAGAACGAGTCAGTGATTCATTGGTCTTTCCGGCACGCGGGCTTTCACTATATAAAGTTGATTATCCAGATGGCCCCGAGCTCTTAGAACGTGCTGCAAAGACCGTTGCTCGTCGTGAAGAAGAGTCCAACTAGTGGGCCATATTGATGTCAGCGCAGTTGAATACTCGCTATCTGATGGTCGCGTGCTTCTAAATGATGTCTCTTTCCGGGTTGGTGATGGCGCAAAAGTTGCTTTGATTGGACCAAATGGATCGGGCAAGACAACGTTGATTCGAATGATTTGTGGAGATTTAAAACCAGATGAAGGCGCAGTAGCAATTACAGGTGGGCTTGGTGTGATGCGTCAATTCATTGGTTCGGTGCGCGATGAATCAACTGTGCGCGATCTGTTGCTCTCTATTTCGCCAAAACGTATCCGTGATGCCGCTGAAAAGGTAGTTAATACTGAAGATACGATGCTCGAAAGTGGATCTGAAAAAGATCAGATGGCCTATGCCCAAGCGGTTATCGATTGGGGCGATGCCGGGGGATATGACTTTGAGTTAATCTGGGATGTCTGTTGCACCGAGATGTTGCATAAGAGTTTCGAGCAAGTTGCGATGCGTAAAGTAAATACTTTATCTGGGGGAGAACAGAAGAAACTTGTTCTGCGCGCCCTTCTGGAAGGACCCGAAGAAGTGTTATTGCTGGATGAACCAGATAACTATTTAGATGTTCCCTCTAAGCGTTGGCTGGAAGAAGTAATTGGGGCAACTAAGAAGACTGTGCTATTTGTTAGCCACGATCGTGAATTACTGGAAAATACCGCAAACCGCATCGTTACTTTAGAACAAGGAATAAACGGAAACACCACTTGGGTACACGGTGGAAAGTTCTCGACTTGGCACGATGCCCGCAAGGCGCGCAATGAACGCTTTGCCGAAATGTTATTGCGTTGGGAGCAAGAACATCAGCGCTTAATTGATCTTGTAAAGACGCTGCAAGTGCAGGCTGCGATTTCTCCAGATATGGCAAGTAAGTATCGTGCGATGCAGACTCGGCTTCGCAAGTTTGAAGAAGTTGGACCACCTGAGGCGCCACCTATTGAACAAGATGTAAAAGTTGGTCTGCGCGGTGGACGCACGGGCCTGCGCGCACTCACCTTTGAAAACTTATCGCTGGCTAACCTAACCGAGCCATTTAACTTTGAAGTTTTCTTCGGAGATCGCATCGCAGTTCTCGGTAAGAACGGAACCGGTAAGTCGCACTTCTTGCGAATGATTTCGGGGGATGAAAGTGTTAAATATTCGGGAACCTTTAAAGTTGGGGCGCGGGTTGAAATTGGATACTTTGCTCAGACCCACGCCCACCCTGAATTCGAGAGTAAAACTCTGCTGGAGATTCTTTGGGAGATGTATTCGCTGCAACTTGGCCCGGCCAAAGGCGTGCTGCGCAAATATGAAATCGATAAACAGGCTGAACAGAAATTCTCATCACTTTCCGGTGGACAACAAGCGCGCTTTCAAGTCTTGCTTCTAGAACTATCTGGTTCAACTCTTCTGCTACTTGATGAGCCAACAGATAACTTGGATTTGGCGAGCGCTGAAAGTTTAGAGAACGCACTCGATCGTTATGAAGGAACTGTTTTATCGGTGACCCACGATCGCTGGTTTACCCGCGGATTCACTCGATTCTTGATATTTGGCGCCAATGGCCAGGTTTATGAAAGCCCAGAGCCGGTCTTTGACCACTAAGGCCACCAAGTCCGCGTGGAAAAGAGGCCATTTTGACCCGTTAGCGCATGAAAGGTAAAGTTCATCCCCTGCGCCTAAGGCGCCGAAAGCTAGCCCCCAAGTTCTAATCAACTAGATCTAAAGAAGAAGGTAATAAAGCATGCGTACATATAGTCCTAAGGCCGGAGATGTCGTCCGTAAATGGCACGTCATCGATGCACAAGATGTAGTTCTTGGCCGCCTTGCAACACATGCTGCTGTTCTTCTTCGCGGTAAGCACAAGGCAACTTTTGCTCCACACATGGACATGGGTGACTTCGTCGTAATCATTAACGCCGAAAAGATTTCTCTCTCTGGAAACAAAGCACTTTCAAAGTTTGAACACCGCCACTCTGGTTTCCCAGGTGGTCTTCGCTCAACTGTTTATGGTGAGCTAATTGAAAAGCACCCAACACGCGCTGTTGAAAAGGCGATCAAGGGAATGCTTCCAAAGAATCGTTTGGGTCAGCAAGTTGCCTCAAAGCTAAAGGTTTACGCGGGCCCAGAGCATCCTCACGGCGCTCAATCACCAACACCATATGTATTCACTCAAGTTTCACAGATCGCAAAGTAAGGGACCCATAACAAATGTCAGATACAACTTATAACGAAGTTTCAGAAGTAGATGAGAACGAAGCTCCTACTTCTTACTCTTCATCATCACCAGCACCTGCAACCAACCGCCCAGCAATTAAGGCACCTGGCGCAGGAACCGGTCGTCGTAAAGAAGCAGTTGCCCGCGTTCGCCTAGTACCTGGCACAGGTCGTTGGGTTGTAAACGGTAAGACACTTGAGAATTACTTCCCAAATAAAGTTCACCAACAATTAGTTTCAGAGCCTTTCCGCACAGTTGCTGCAGAAAACCAATACGATGTTTTCGCACGTATCAACGGTGGCGGAGTATCTGGTCAAGCTGGCGCACTTCGCTTAGGCGTGGCACGTTCACTTAACGAAATTGATGTTGAAGCACACCGCCCAGCGCTTAAAAAGGCTGGATTCCTTAAGCGTGATGCACGTGTTATCGAGCGCAAGAAGTACGGCCTAAAGAAGGCTCGTAAGCGTTCGCAATACAGCAAGCGTTAATTTCGAAGGCCGCCCCAACGTGGCACTCTTTGGAACAGATGGAATACGTGGCTTAGCCAATCGTGATTTAACTGCTGAACTAGCACTTGATGTCGCCGTTGCTGCTGCACATATTCTCGTTGAAACTAATCCTGATAAATCACATCGCCCTAAGGCAATTGTGGGTCAAGACTCGCGCGCATCCGGAGAGTTTCTAGAAGCAGCCGTTGTTGCAGGTTTAACAAGTGCTGGCGTTGATGTTTATCGCGTTGGTGTTCTACCAACTCCAGCAATTGCACATCTTGTTGCTGAATCCGGCGCCGACCTTGGCGTAATGATTTCGGCATCACACAACCCAGCACCCGATAATGGAATTAAATTATTCTCACGCGGTGGCGGAAAATTAGATGATTCAATCGAAGCGGCCATCGAAGCGCGCATCGGTGAACCATGGGAGCGCCCAACTGGTGGCGGCGTGGGACGAGCCATCAATGATGACACTGCGGCAGAGCGATATTTAAAGCACTTACTTGCTTCCGTTACGACCCCCCTTAAAGGTTTAAAGATTGTTGTCGATTGCGCAAACGGCGCATCATCAGTTGTGGCACCTGAGGCATACCGCCGCGCAGGCGCCGAAGTTATTGCCATATTTGATGCTCCAAATGGTTGGAACATTAATGATGACTGCGGCTCAACTCATTTACATCAGGTGCGCTCGGCAGTTCTTCGTGAAGGCGCAGATTTTGGAATTACACACGATGGAGATGCCGATCGCGTATTGGCCGTTGATGCCAAGGGCAATGAAGTAGATGGCGATGTAATTATGACTATTTTGGCGCGCGGCTTCAAAGCCAGTGGCTTACTTAAATCAAATACCATCGTTGCAACGGTTATGAGCAACTTAGGTTTCTTCCATGCGATGAAAGAAGCTGGTATCAGCGTTGAAACAACAGCAGTTGGCGATCGATATGTATTGGAAAAGTTAATTGAAAAGGGCTTCTCACTAGGTGGGGAACAATCTGGCCATTTGATTATGCGCGAATTCGCTACAACTGGTGATGGAACTTTGACGGCGCTGGCGCTGGCACAAGAAGTTGTTAAATCAGGAAAGACTCTGCAAGATCTAGCAACTGCAATGGTGCGCTTTCCTCAAGTACTTATCAATGTTAAGAACGTGGCAAAAGAAAAACTTGATAGTTCACAAGCAATCAAAGCGGCAGTTAAAGCAGCCGAGGCAAAACTTGGTGATCAAGGACGCGTTTTATTGAGAGCATCTGGCACCGAACCGCTTGTCCGCGTGATGGTTGAGGCGCAGAGTGATAACCTAGCGAAGGAAATCGCAAGCGACCTAGTAAAGGTCGTCGAAGCAGAGCTGGGGTAAATAAAGTGTGCGGAATTGTGGGTTACACAGGGCCACAGTCTGCAATTACCCCGCTTATTGAAGGGCTACGTCGCCTGGAATATCGCGGTTACGATTCAGCCGGCATCGCACTTGGAACATCTGGTGCTTTATTTATTGAAAAGCGCGCCGGCAAACTTGCTAACTTAGAAGGTGCCCTGCCTGCAAATATGCCGGTGGTTCATTCTGGAATTGGCCACACGCGTTGGGCAACTCATGGCGGACCAACTGATCGCAACGCACATCCGCACGTTGATAACGAAGGCAAACTTGCCATTATCCATAATGGAATTATTGAGAATTACTCTGAGTTAAAGGCCGAACTGCAATCGCGTGGCCATTCATTCTCATCCGATACCGATACTGAATCAGTAGCGCATCTACTTTCAGACTTACGTAAAGCCCATAAGGGAGATCTAACGCAGGCTATGCGTGAAGCGGTCTCGCTTTTACGTGGTTCATTTACCTTGGTGGCAGTACATGCCGATGCACCCGAAACAATTGTCGGAGTTCGTCGCAATTCACCACTAGTTGTGGGCTTAGGCGATGGCGAAAACTTTATGGCCTCCGATGTTGCAGCCTTTATCGATTACACCAAGCGCGCAGTTGAACTTGGCCAAGATGAAATTATCACTATGAATCCACAGGGGATCAGCATCATCGATTTGGCTGGTAAATCTGTAGCACCGAAGGAATACACAATTACTTGGGATTCCGCCTCTGCCCAAAAAGGTGGCTACTCACACTTCATGCTCAAAGAAATTTTCGAACAACCTAAGGCAGTTGCCGATACCTTGATTGGTCGACTATCCGATAATGGACAGATCGAACTAGATGAATTGCATATGTCAGCTGCTGAAATCAAAGCACTAAAGAAGATAGTTGTGATCGCATGTGGAACGGCATATCACGCAGGCATGATCGCTAAATATGTGATTGAAAAATGGGCAAAGATTTCGGTTGAAGTAGAAATTGCGAGCGAATATCGCTACCGCGATCCAATTATTGATTCGCAAACTTTGGTTATCGCAATTTCGCAATCTGGGGAGACGATGGATACCTTGATGGCGATCCGCCATGCAAAGGCTGCTGGGGCGCGGGTATTAGCAATCTGTAATACAAATAGTTCAACAATCCCACGCGAATCAGATGCGGTTCTATACACACATGCTGGACCAGAAATTGCTGTTGCATCCACCAAGGCGCTGCTAACCCAGATCGTTGCCGTTGATTTAATTGGCCTGCACTTGGCCCAAGTACGTGGTGAGTTAAGTGATAAGCAAGTGCGCGATCTCTATAACGAGATGCTAGAGCTTCCCGGAAAGATCGAACAGATATTGGAAACTGTAGAACCGCTGCGCGAGCTAACTCGCAGCTTTGCTAAGTCCGAGACGGTTTTGTTTATCGGTCGCAATATTGGTTATCCAGTTGTATTAGAAGGTGCGCTAAAGCTAAAAGAGTTGGCCTATATCCACGCTGAAGGTTTTGCTGGCGGTGAACTAAAGCACGGTTCAATTGCTTTAATTGATCAAGGGAAGGGCACGCCAGTTATCGCAATATTGCCATCAGGCAGCGATCACTCACTTGATGAAAAAATGTTGAGCAATATTCAAGAGGTGAAAGCTCGTGGTGCGCGCGTAATTGTTATTGCCCACGAAGGCGCAAAAGTCGTCGGCGCCGATCACATCATTCGTATTCCAGCATGCTCACCACTTTTCCAACCAATTTTGGCAACTGTTCCACTGCAAGTCTTTGCATATGAAATGGCGATTGCACGTGGCAACGATGTTGACCAACCACGCAATTTAGCTAAATCAGTTACGGTCGAATAAAGATGACCGTAGTACTCGACACGCGCCGTGCTCAGATGGTCAGAGCCTTTCGCTGGTCAGCCATATTTTTCACTGGCTTTCTTCTCATAACACATCAAGTTCTTATCAACGGTCCACTAATTGAAATCGATAAGTGGATCCATGACTTAGAGCGCCCCGAATTTAGTGGCGTCAGTGGATTTATAATTCGTCGCTTAGATGATTTGGGGCTACGCGGTGTTACCGCAACTGCCCTATTGCTTGCAGCGTTTTATATTGCGCGCAGATTTAAAACTTGGCGTCCGCTAAATTTGGCGATCCTCTCAGTTATCTCGCTAAACCTAGTTGTCGGTTTCTTTAAATTTTGGTTAGGGCGCACTAAGCCAAAAGTAGGTTTTGATCTTTTACACTTCGGTGGAATGTCTTATCCAAGTGGGCATGCATCGAATGCGCTGCTTACCTGGGGAGTCCTGGCTTATTTAATTTATCGCTACGCGCACGTTGATCGCTATCGTGGTCGATTAGCTAGCGCTGGCGTTGCCGCAATTAGTTTGACCGTTTGCACAGTCTCGCTAATACGCGATACGCATTGGTTCTCAGATTTATTGGGCGGTCTATTTATTGGCGCTGCCTTATTGGTCTTGATTATCGCTATTGATCGCTATTGGCCATCAAATAGCCAACTCTCTTAACCCCAATTACACTAAATCCCATGATCGATGGAATCGGTATTGATGTCGTTGATATCGCGCGCTTTGCCGAATCTTTAGAACGAACTCCAGCACTTCGCGAGAAGTTGTTTACTCCGGCTGAATCTTTAAAACCAATTGCCTCACTTGCTGCGCGCTTTGCAGCGAAAGAGGCGTTGGCTAAGGCACTTAACGCCGGTCACGGGCTTAATTGGCATGAGGCTGAAGTCATCAATCATGAAAGTGGCAAACCAGATTTTCTCTTTCGCGGAGAAATTGCTGAGTTAATAGATGGTGCCACTGTTCATTTATCCCTTTCACATGATGCTGGAATCGCATCTGCCATGGTTGTAGTTGAGCGATGACAAATCGAGCAGAGGCAGTTGTAAATTTATCTGCGATTAAATCAAACGTGGCAACTCTTAAGGCAAAAGCGGGCGTTGACCTAATGGCAGTTGTTAAAGCTGATGCTTATGGCCATGGCCTGGTTCCAGTTGCAAAAGCGGCACTCGATGGTGGCGCTAATTGGTTGGGTGTTGCTTTGTTAGAGGAAGCGATCGCACTCCGTGCCGCTGGAATTACCGCTCCGATCTTGGCTTGGTTAGTACCACCTGGATCTGATTTTCAGAGCGCAGTCGATAAAGATATTGATCTTGCTGTGTCATCAATTAAGGCACTCGATGAGATCAGGGTGCTTAAAGGCTCTAAACGCCCACGTATTCATTTAGAAGTAGATACCGGAATGACGCGCGGTGGTTTTCTATCTGAATGGAGTGAGATTGATCGCGATCACTTGCAGGGCGTAGAAATTGTGGGAATCTTTTCTCACTTTGCACGCGCCGATGAACCAGGGCAAGCCCAGAACTTAGAACAGGTAAATCGCTTTAAAAAGATGGTGGCCAACTTAGATTCATTTGGATTTACAAATTTAATCCGCCACCTTTCTAATTCTGCGGCAACGCTAGTTGATCATTCATCAGCACTGGACATGGTTCGCACCGGAATTGCAATGTATGGGCTAACTCCAGATTTAAATTATTTAGGAACTTCGCAATCATTGGGGCTAAAACCTGCCATGACTTTGCGGGCTAAATTGCATTTGGTGAAAGCGGTGCCGGCCGGTTCTCCTGTTGGCTATGGCGCAACTGAAAAAACTAAATCTGATACAACACTTGGCATAGTAGCTATGGGATATGCCGACGGAATTCCGCGCATCGCAAAAGGTGCGGGCATATTCTTCAACGGCAAACGTGCGCCAATCATTGGCCGCATATCAATGGATCAATTTGTAGTTGATTTGGGCGCCGAATCAACGGCCCAATCAGGGGATTGGGTAACTATTTTTAGTACTGGCACCAACGGTGAGTACACGGCAGATGATTGGGGTGTCGCATCTGGCACTATTAATTACGAGATTGTCACCAGAATCGGCCCGCGTGTGCCTAGAATCTACGAATTATGAGCGAGGCGATGTTGCACGCAAAAGGGGTAAGCATCTCCTTCGGCGGACTCAAGGCACTTCATGATGTTCATTTAGAACTGCGCCCTAATGAAGTTGTCGGCGTTATTGGTCCAAATGGCGCTGGCAAGACAACTCTCTTTAACGCTATCTGCGGATTAGTAACTCCAGATTCTGGAACTTTTGAATTTGGCGGCAAGAAACGCAATTGGCCACGCACAGATGAGTTGGTTGATCTTGGAATTTCTCGCACTCTGCAAGGCGTTGGGCTATTTCCTGAGTTAACTGTCATAGAAAATGTAATGGTTGGTGCGCAGAAGTTAGCTAAGACCGGTTTGATATCGGCAGCCTTAGGCACAAATAAGCGCGAAGAAGAAATATTGCGCGATAAAGCGATGCGCGCCCTAGATCGTGTTTACGCTGGCACCTTAGCTAATCGCCGTGCCGATACTTTGGCATATCCAGATACTAAGAGAGTTGCGATCGCTCGTGCACTCGTCTCTGAACCAAAGATCTTGATGTTAGATGAACCTGCAGGCGGCCTTGGTCCGCAAGATATCGAATGGATGAATAATCTAATTCGCAATCTAACTGCAACCATGTCTATCTTAATTGTTGAGCACCATATGGATGTCGTTATGAGCGTTTGCGATCGGCTTTATGTTTTGAACTTTGGTGAAGTTATTGCAAGTGGCGATGCTGAAAAAGTTCGACGTGACCCAGCAGTGATCGCCGCCTACCTCGGAACCGGGGTCGCATAATGTTAAGAATTGAGAATTTGACTGTTGATCATGGCGCGATTCGCGCTCTGCACGGTGTCAGCTTTAGCGTTGAAAAAGGCCAACTAGCTGCCGTCATTGGAGCCAATGGTGCGGGAAAAACTACTTTATTGCGCACTTTATCTGGCCTAAATAAAGCCAGCGAAGGTCAAGCACATTGGGGCGATCACAATATTTTGCACTCAAAGCCAGAGAAATTAGTTCGACACGGCATCTCACATGTCTCTGAAGGAAAGTCAGTTATCCCTGAATTAACTGTTTCCGAGAATTTAGAACTTGGTTCGCTTTGGCGCCGCAATAGTAAGGAATCATCGCAGTCAAAGAAGGAAGTCCTTGAACTCTTTCCTAGGTTAGGCGAACGACTTTCCCAACGCGCTGATTCTTTATCTGGCGGTGAGCGACAGATGTTGGCGCTCGGGCGATCGATTATGTCTAAACCAGAGCTACTTTTATTGGATGAGCCGTCCCTTGGTCTAGCACCACTTGTTATCGAACAAATTTTTCAAGCGATCCGTGACTTAACAACTGCCAAAGGGTTAACCGTGATTTTAGTTGAGCAAAATGCCATGGGCGCGCTAAAGATTGCTGATATCGGAATCGTTTTAAATCTTGGATCAATTGCAGCGATCGGAAGCGCAGCTGCACTCAAAGACGACCCAGCAGTGCGCGCTGCTTACTTGGGGTTCTGATCATGTTTGAATTTATAAATACTCTGCTAATCGGCATAACTGCTGGCTCCATCTACTCATTAATGGCGATCTCAATTGTTTTAGTCTGGCGCAGCACGCGCGTAATCAACTTCGCCGCTGGCGGATTGGCGCTGGCATCTTCATTTGTTGGCGCTGCAGTATTAGAGAAGACCGGTTCATTCTGGATCGCTCTGCCACTTGCCATGGTGGCAGGTGCGGTATTTTCAGCTTTCATTGAATTCTTCTTCCTGCGTCCACTTCTGAAGCGATCAGGTGATAAAGGCGCAGAAATTTTCTTGCCGATCATTGCCACCTTAGGATTACTCGGAATCATTAAAACAATTCTTAGCTACATTTACGGCGAACGCATCGGTTCTTTGCCGCCACCGCTTTCGGATAAAGGTTTCATTGTCTCTGGTGAAAGCATCGCCTTATCTCCGATGCGCATACTTATTCTGGGAATAGTGCTTTTACTCATGATTTCGCTAACTTTGATTTTCCAACGAACTAACCTTGGTTTATCACTACGCGCTTCTTCATTTGCGCCAGAGATTTCTCGATTAGCAGGTATTCGCGTTGATTTAATCCGTACAGTTGGATGGGCGATTTCGGGTGCTGCGGGTGCAACTGCAGGCATCTTGCAGACCACAAATGGTTCCGGCTCTGTTGCACCTGAATCATTCGAATTTAGTTTGTTACTTGTATTTGGTTTCGTTGCTGCCGTAATTGGCGGAATCGAAAGTTTGGTGGGCGCAGTCCTTGGTGGTCTAACACTTGGAATCATTCTGGCAATCATCCTGATGTATGTCGGCGGATCACTTGTCTTTATCGCAGCATTCTTAATTTTGATTTTAATTCTGTTACTGAGACCGCAGGGAATAATTGGAGCGAAAGGTGGCCGTCGTGCATAAACTCCATGTCACCAATAAGCACCGTTTTATCGGATTTGTCCTAATCGGATTGATGGTTTATATCTTGAGCAACACAGTTGATGAATGGAAGGCTTTCCAAGGTGCAACAATCGCTGTCTACGTTGTTGCAATTGCATCAATAATTTTATTGACAGGCTATACAGGTCAGATATCACTCGGTCATGGCGCATTATTAGCAATAGGTGCTTACACCGCAGCGCTGACGCAAATCTATTTGCAACTACCAGTTTGGATTTGTTTTATTGCGGCAGTGTTAGTTACCTCGTTGTTCGGAGCCATTCTTGGATCGGCTGCGGCAAGGTTATCTGGACCTTATTTAGCTGGCACAACTTTGGCACTTGCCGTTGGATTGCCTTCGATTGCAAATCAATTTTCATTCTTAGGGGGAGAACAAGGAATTTCATTTGATGTGGGTTGGCCACCACTTTCACTCGGTGAAGCCTTCACGCAATACAAATGGTTCTTCTGGATTACATCCCTTGCTGCCTTAATAACGCTGTGGTGGATCCAGAATCTATTGCGCTCTCGTTATGGCCGCACCTGGCGCGCGGTTAAGACCAATGAAGTTGCCGCCGAACTGGCCGGCATTCACGTCGCTCGATCCAAAGTGCTGGCCTTCACCGTCAGCGCCGGGATCGCCGGAATGGCTGGGGCCCTGCTGGCTGCGACCATAAATAACGTCTCACCGAGCGCTTTCCCGCTCGCGCTCTCCTTTTCTCTGGCTACTGGGGCTGTTCTATCTGGCGTAAACACCCTAGGAGGGGTCATGATTGGGGCAGTAGCACTGGTTGCGATCCCCGAAATCGCCTCATTGGTCTCAGACCGATGGAGCGGCTCTGAGTCTGTGGCCTCGTTATTGCCTGACTTCATCGTCAGCGCGCTCTTAATTTTGACGGTCTTTTTGGCGCCGAAAGGTCCGATCGAGAACTTTCGGTCGCGTCATGTTAAGTAAGCGTTAACCTGCTCGTAAGATAACGCTCACTAAGTAGTACATATCGACCCCGCTATACCCCTCGATGGAAGGAAAAATATGATCAGAACGACTCGTCGGAAGTTTCTCGTAGCTTCCGCGGTGATGGCTGCAACCGCGCTCTCACTCTCTGTAATGCCGGCACAAGCATTCTCGCCGCGCTCTGCGGAAGTAGGCGTAACTTCAACCGGAATCAAACTCGGAATTACCTTGCCAATGACAGGCTCAGCCAGTTACGGATACAACCAACTCCCTGGAGCGATGAAGGCATATTTTGATTATGTCAACGCAAACGGTGGAGTAAATGGCCGCAAGATCAGCCTCGTTGTAAAAGATGACGGCTACCTTCCAAAGAAGGCAATTTCAAACACTCAAGATTTAATTGCTAAAGATAAGGTCATGGCAATTATCGGAGCACTCGGAACAGCCAATAACAAGGCTGTTGCATCTGCGGTAAACCTTGGCCGTCGCGGAATCCCAAGCCTTTTCATCAACACAGGCTTTAGCGGATTTAACGATCGTAAGGCATTCCCAACTTCTTCAACAATTTTGCCTTCCTACATCATGGAAGCAAAGATGATGAGTAAGTATGTTAAGGACACGCACCCAGGCAAGAAAGTTTGCTTGTTGTATCAGGATGACGATTTCGGTGATGACGCTCTTGTCGGCTTCAGTAAGACACACGGTAACCTCGATTTCGCGGTCAAGGTTGCATACCCATCACTTTCACAAGGTGTAGCTGGCGTTCCAGATTCATGGATCACTAAGTTCAAGGCCGGCGGCTGCGAAGTGCAGATCGTCTTCGGTGTTGCAAGTGCAACTCTGTACACGATCTTGGCTGCTGTAAAAGCACAGTACGCACCTAAGTGGATTCTTGGTTCAGTTGGTGCCGATATCGGCTCAATTAACCCAGCCACAGTTCCTTACGTAATCGGAACAACTTCAATGTCATTCATGCCATCGACCGTTGATCCAAAGGACGAGTACGTTGCTCAGTTCAAGGAAATTAATACCAAGTACAACGCGGGCGCTAAGTTCACTAGCTGGGCGCTTATTGGTATGAACACAGCATTCATTGCGGTGCAAGCGTTACAGGCAGCTGGTAAGAACCCAACTCGCAAATCGCTTCTTGCCGCAATCGATGCCAGCGGTTCTAAATTCCCTAACGCAGCACTTGTTCCTTTGAACTACTCAAAGACAAGCAACGTTGGTCTAAACGGATACTGGTTCGGTTCTTTCAATAAGACCGGCGACTTAGTTCCAAATGACACCTTCACCTACACCGTGTACACAACTGATTCAGGTACCGGCGCAGTTGAAAAATCAACTTATTCACGTCCTGCAATGCCAGCGAAGGGATTGCCAAACTAATGAGAACTACATCGTTTAAATCACGCGCATTTGCGCTAGTTTCAACAACTGCGTTGCTTGCAACGCTAGTAGTGGTTGCTCCAGCAAATGCTGCAGCAACCGGTCCAACTTGTGATGGTAAAACTCCAATTCAGACATGTACTGGAACCACATCAGATGGTGCCGCGTACAAGATGGTTGTGCCTGCAACTTTTAATGGCACGGTCACGATCTGGTCACACGGCTTCGGTGGAAACACAACGATTCCAGGTGTCTTTTCAGTTGATTCAACGGCATACATTGCACCAACCGTTGTTGGTGTCGGTGACAAGATCGGTGGAAACCCTGAATTAATAAAGCACCTAACTGATAAGGGCGTTGCTCTAATCGGTTCAGGATTTAGCACACAAGGCTGGAATCTCGATGAAGCTATAAAGACCAACGTAGAACTTGTTGGCATCTTTAAGGCTAAGTTCACTACAACGAAAAAGGTTGTGGCATGGGGATACTCAATGGGTGGCGGAATTACTCAGGCATTTGCTGAGCAGTACCCAGATCTAATTTCATCAGCTGCTGTAATGAACCCAGTTGATTCATGGGGTGCTCAAGGCAAGTATTTCTTTGACCTACTTTGGTTGCTGAAGACTTGGTTTGATCCATCAATTAAGTTAACTGGTTATGCCGCAGGTGCTGCTGGAGATATGCAGATGTTGGGCGATATCGCTAAATACACTGCAGTATTAGGAGCACTTAAAGATGGCGTTGCATCCGGTGCTTGGCCAAAAACATCAAGTAAATCTGGGCTCGCACTTCAAGCAGGTGGAGTTCCATCACGTTCAGCTCTTCTAATGATCGGTCGCTTGGCTGGAATCAGTGCGCAGAGCTCATCATTTGATGGTCTTGTCGGTCCTCCAGGTACAGCAGCAACTGCATGGCCACTTGCATATGCACCGGCTCTAGCAACTCTTGAAAATATCTCAGGAGTTTTGGGTTTCTCCCTACTTGGCGCTCGCGATATGGAAGCCAAATTTGGCGGCATTTGGGGTGATAATCAGAAAACTGATTATTCAAAGCAACTCAGCGATGAAGATCGTACGGTCTACAACGCAGGTTTGAGCGGCGGCAGTGCAATCACAGCAATGCTTGCAACACTTAACCCACTAAACCCAGATGCACCTCGCGTTAAGGGTGACGCTGCGGCAATGGCTAAGTCTGCAGCTTTGTATCAGCACACTGGCAAGATCAAGGTCCCAACAGTGATGATGATTGGCGAACACGATCCAGTAGAACCTGCCGGAATCGTTCAGCGTATCTCTGATCTTTATGAAGAAGATTTCGCTGCTGTGAAGACAGCTACCATGAAGGCTGCGCAGAAGAGTGGGGCATACGTTGCACCAACTCGTAAGTTGCAGGTTATTTGGAGTGTTACGCCAAAGACTTGGTCAAAGTTTGATGCCGCTGGAAGCCCAATTTCAATCGTTGGAACACCAGGTACCGGTCATACAAACTTCACAATGGCTCAACACAAATTGGTTATCGACACTGCAATTGTTGCAGCTGTTGCTGGCCAGTTGCCTTGGAGCGGCGCTCACCTATCGATGGTCAAGAAAGCAAAGGGCCTAAAGGTAGATCGTGGTACTTCATACCCATGGATGAAGTACTACAACAAGTAAGTCACTTGTTGTAGAAAAGATCCTACGAGACAGGGGTCGCGCGCAGGCGCGGCCCCTGTCTCTTTTTCGCTAGTACCCTTAAGTCCTATGAAGATCGCAACGGCGCAAGAGATGTTTGGCCTGGGCGAGAAAATCGGTGCCCAACTTCGTGCCGGAGATTTAATACTTCTAAATGGCCCACTTGGCGCCGGTAAGACAGTTTTGGTGCAAGGTATCGGCGCCGCACTTGGCTTTAGCGATCTCACCTCACCAACCTTTGTTATCTCTCGCACCCACAACGGCGCACTGCCTTTGATTCATGTTGATGCCTATCGCTTACTCGAAAGTGGCAACGCAGCGGCTTACATAGATGATCTAGATCTTGATTCAGCCCGCGAAAGCGCTGTCACAGTTATTGAATGGGGTGGTGCTGAATCTGCTCGATTATCCGATGAGCGCCTTGAAATAGATATTGATCGCACCGATGATGAAAGAGTTGTAACCGTTCGCGCTATCGGACCTCGTTGGGCAGGCTTTAAGCCATGACTATTTCATTAGCGATTGATACCTCAACATCTCGCTCAATTGTTGCGATAGTCGATGCCGACAAAGTTCTATTTGAAAGCTTTCATGAAGGCGCAACTGATCACGGAAAAGCTTTGCCTGAATTAATTGCCCAAGCTTTAAAGGTTGCACCAAAGCCTGAACGTGTTGTGGTTGGTATGGGGCCTGGGCCATTTACCGGACTTCGTGTTGGAATAACTTTTGCGCGCACCTTTGCTTACGCCCGCGGCATCGATTTGAAAGGCGTTTGCTCTCTAGATGCCATCGCCATAGATCAAAGTGAATACACGGTTGCCGTTGATGCTCGGCGTAAAGAGATTTATTGGGCAAGCTATAAAGATGGCGTTCGGGTTGCTGGGCCATCTGTAAATAAGCCAGCCGAAGTTGCTGGCTACATCTTTGATGCTTATCCAGATATGCAAAAGTTGGTCGCACTAAGTCATGCTCAAAATGAAACTGAACCAATGTATTTGCGTCGCCCCGATGCGGTGCCAACGGTCGAGCGCACATGATTAGCTTTCGTGAAGCAATCTCACTTGACTTGCCGGTTCTAGTTTCGATGGAGCGCATTCTTTTTGCAGATGCGCCTTGGTCGATGGGACAGTTCAAAGAGGAATTTAAAGGAGTACCAAAGACTCGCTACTTCTTGGTGGCAACCGATGAGCAAGATCAGATCGTTGGATACGCCGCTGCCTTAGTTGTTGCACCAGGAGTTGAAGCAGATGTCTTGACGGTGGCAGTACTGCCTGATTTCACTCGCCAAGGTATTGCTAGCCACTTCATGCAAGAGCTCGAAAAATGGTCTCATTCTAAGCAAGCCCCAGCAATGATGTTAGAAGTGGGTGTTGGCAATATCAGCGCCATCGCTTTATATGAAAAGTTGGGTTATCAAAACATTTCAACTCGCAAGGGCTATTACGGGCCAGGCCTTGATGCACTTGTTATGCGCAAGGAGCTGGGTGCATGAGCCAACCAATAGTTTTAGGAATCGAAACCTCTTGCGATGAAACAGCCATTGGCATTGTTCGTGGTCGCACCTTGCTGGCAAATGTCATCGCATCTAGCGTTGAAGAACATGCGCGCTTTGGGGGAGTTGTCCCTGAAATCGCTAGCCGCGCGCACTTAGAGGCGATGCTGCCTAGTATCGAACGCGCACTTTCAGATTCAAAGTTATCGCTAACCGATATTGACGCGGTTGCAGTTACGGCTGGTCCTGGCTTAGTTGGCGCACTTCTTGTTGGCGTTGCATCCGCTAGCGGTTTGGCAATTGGCCTGGGCAAACCTTTATACGGCGTTAATCATTTGGCTGCACATATCTCAGTTGATTATTTAACGCACGATCAACCAACCG
Source organism: Actinomycetota bacterium (assembly GCA_947490845.1). Taxonomy (GTDB): domain Bacteria; phylum Actinomycetota; class Actinomycetes; order Nanopelagicales; family Nanopelagicaceae; genus Planktophila. The sequence continues at coordinate 18,079 of CANLHI010000020.1, forward strand.
ATCCAACAATTGCGCTTTTAGTTAGCGGTGGACACTCATCGCTTCTGCAAGTCGATGACATCACATCAAAGATCACCAAACTGGGTGCAACGATGGATGATGCCGCCGGTGAGGCCTTCGATAAAATTGCGCGCGTTATGGGACTTGGATTCCCTGGAGGCCCAGCAATTGATCGCACAGCACAAAGTGGATCTGCCAGCGCTATTGATTTTCCACGCGGCTTAACAACTAGTAATGACTGGGCAACTCGTCCTTATGATTTTTCATTTTCAGGTCTAAAGACTGCAGTTGCACGTTATTTAGAGAGCACGCCAGATTACAAAAAGGGTGATGTTGCAGCATCTTTCCAAGAATCAATCGTTGACGTTTTGCTGCAGAAATCATTGGCAGCGTGTAAGGCAACTGGTATTGATTCACTTGTGATTGCAGGGGGAGTGGCTGCAAATTCACGCCTTCGCGCAGTCGCCGAAGAACGTTGTGCCAAGGCCGGAATTCGACTGCGAATTCCAAGTCCGGGGCTTTGCACCGATAACGGGGCGATGGTGGCAGCCCTTGGCTCACTGATGGTTGCAGCCGGGCGCGAGCCTGGCCCACAAGCCTTTGACGCGCAATCCTCGCTGCCCGTGGAGCGCGTGAGCCTCCAATTTGCCGCTAGGAATAACGCCCTCTACGCTAGGCGTTAGCACTCTAGGCATGAGTCTGCTAATTCCTGCAGATCTGGCCAAAGAGGAAGTTTTTACCTGATCAACCTAGTTAGAAGGAGCATCACCATGGCAGTTGCCATTAAGCCACTCGAAGATCGCATCGTCGTTAAGGCATCAGAGGCCGAGACAACAACAGCTTCAGGACTTGTTATCCCTGATACTGCAAAAGAGAAGCCACAGGAAGGCACAGTTGTTGCCGTAGGGCCTGGTCGCTTTGATGATGGAGTTCGCGTTCCTATGGATGTAAAGGTCGGAGACGTTGTTCTCTACAGCAAGTACGGCGGAACTGAAGTTAAGTACAACAATGAGGAATACCTCGTACTTTCAGCCCGTGACATTCTCGCTGTAATCGAGAAGTAATAATGGGAAAAATTCTTGAATTCGACGAGAAAGCTCGTCGCGCAATGGAGCGTGGCGTAAATATCCTCGCTGACACTGTAAAGGTAACGCTCGGTCCTAAGGGTCGCAACGTTGTTATCTCCAAATCATTTGGTGCACCAACGATTACAAATGATGGTGTGACAATTGCTAAGGAAATCGAACTCTCAGATCCAGCCGAAAATATGGGCGCACAGCTCGTAAAGGAAGTTGCTACAAAGACCAACGATGTTGCCGGTGACGGAACAACAACTGCAACTGTGCTTGCCCAAGCAATGGTTAAAGAGGGTCTTCGCAACCTAGCCGCTGGCGCACAGCCAATGGATCTAAAACTGGGAATTGAAGCAGCAGTTACAGCTGTTTCTGCACGTTTGGCCGAGAATGCAACTGTCGTAAAAGATAAGGCGCAGATCGCAGACGTCGCCACTATTTCGGCACAAGACCGTGCGATCGGCGAGCTAATCGCTGAGGCAATGGACAAGGTCGGCAAAGATGGCGTAATCACTGTTGAAGAAGCATCAACTACAGCGCTCGAACTTGAATTCACTGAAGGCATGCAATTCGATAAGGGTTACATCTCTCCATATTTCGTAACTGATCAAGATCGCATGGAAGCAATTCTGGAAGATGCATTCGTACTTATCTCAGGCAGCAAGATCTCCGCACTCGCCGAGTTACTACCTGTTCTTGAGAAGGTTGCCCAAGCAAATAAGCCACTTTTGATTATCGCCGAAGATGTTGAGGGCGAAGCGCTTTCAACTCTAGTTGTAAACCGCATGCGCGGAGTATTTACATCTGCGGCCGTTAAGGCACCTGGCTTTGGTGATCGCCGCAAGGCGATGTTGCAAGACATCGCAATCTTGACCGGTGGAACAGTTATCTCTCCAGAAATTGGCATGAAACTTGATCAGGTAAATATCGAAGATCTTGGTAAAGCCCGTCGCATCGTTATTTCAAAAGATGCAACCACCATCGTTGATGGCGCGGGGGATAAGGCAACAGTTGCTGCCCGGGTCTCTGAAATCCGCAATGAGATTGCAAACACTGACTCTGATTGGGATCGCGAAAAGCTACAAGAGCGCGTTGCAAAACTCGCTGGTGGCGTTTGCGTAATCAAGGTTGGCGCACATACTGAAGTTGAGTTGAAAGAGAAGAAGCACCGTCTTGAAGATGCTATCTCAGCAACTCGCGCCGCCGTTGAAGAAGGAATCGTTATCGGTGGAGGCGCAGCACTTGTGCATGCAGCCGATTCTCTAGAAGGCGATCTTGGATTCACCGGCGATAAGGCAGTTGGCGTTCGCTTAGTTCGCAAGGCTTGTGATGAGCCACTTCGTTGGATTGCAGAAAACGCTGGCCTAGAAGGGTATGTAGTTGTTGCAAAGGTGCGCGCTCTGAAATCTCATGAAGGTTTCAATGCCGCAACTGATGTTTACGGCGATCTTGCAAAAGATGGCGTAATCGATCCAGTGAAGGTAACTCGTTCAGCACTTGCAAATGCTGCATCAATTGCTGCGATGTTTATTACAACTGAAGCAGTTGTATACGAGCGTCCAGCAGATGAAGTTGCGGACGCAGCCGGCGGACATGGACACTCACATGGGCCTGGCGGACATCACTAATTAGAAATAAAAAGCCCCCCGCAAACCACTTGGTCTGCGGGGGGCTTTTCTTTTTAAATTTATGAAGCTTCAGAGATATTCGGAACATCCTTATTCAGGATCAGTGCGCGATCATCTTCTGATAGACCACCCCAGATTCCGTAAGGCTCAGCAACGGCGAGAGCTTGTGTGCGACAAGCAGCGATGACCGGGCACGATGCGCAAACAGCCTTGGCTGCATTCTCGCGATTGCGGCGTCGTGGTCCACGTTCGCCATCTGGATGAAAGAACATCTCTGCAGGCAAGTCGCGACAGGCACCCTCGTACTGCCATTCCCAATAATCTGCGATTGGAAGCGGAAGTCGTGACTGTTCAGCCATTTTCATCTCCTTGCCTGGT
>CANLHI010000021.1 GCA_947490845.1 Actinomycetota bacterium
AGCGGGGTGGCTGCGCGAGAGCATAATCTCTGGACCCTTAAGTCCTTGCTTAACTTCAACTACAAAACATTTAATTCGATCTCCATGGTTATAGACCTCACCAGGAACCTGCTCTTGTGGAGGTATGCGACCTTCGACACGACCCAAGTTAACGTTAATCATCTTTGGATCGCGCCCCTGTTGCACGATTCCAGAAATAACATCACCGACTGAAGCGCTGAACTCGCCAACAATTTCAGCATCATTTGTGGCTCGCATCTTTAACTTGATTACTTGTCTTACGGTTGAAGTAACCGTGCGCGCAAACCCTTCAGGTTCATCGCGATCCTCAGAAACACGCTCACCAATTTCATTGAATGTCGGAACCAGAATTGAAATTTCTCCAGTCTCACGATCAATTGCCGCACGTGCTTGGCGCTTAGGTTCTAGCGTTTGGTAATACGCTTCAAGAACTCCTGTTTCGATCTCTGTAATTAACTGTTCCAGCGGAATCTCTTTATGAGTTGCAAGTGCGATTAGCGCCTCGACATCGACTTGAGACTTATTCATCAATTGCATCTTTACGGTTAAATTCGATCTCAACAACTGCGCGCTTAATATCGGCAAAAGCCACCGTATGGTTCTTTATTCTTCCCTTGATATTTTCTACCAAAGTCGCATTTGATTCATCAAATTCGGTTAAGCGACCCGTGATTATTGATCCGTCATTTAGTGTCGTTTTGATTAGGCGAGTTAAGTTCTTAGTCCAATGGCGCACTTCGGTAAGTGGACGATCGACTCCAGGAGAAGTAACTTCCAAGGTAAATGGGGTCTCACCCAATACATCTGCAGAATCAAGTAGCTCAGAAATTATTCGTGAAACTACGGTGACTTGATCAAGGTTAAGTGGAGTTGGGCCGTCTACAACGCAGGTAACAATGCGGTGGCTGCCAGGGGATGCAATTTGAACTTCTTCTAGATAGAAACCAGCTTCGGTAACAGCCGGCGAAATGAGATTAGTAATTGACTGCATCAGCGACATTTCGTGCTCCTTATTCAGTTTTTATTAAGTTTTAATTCACTGCTTACTTTACTACAGAGCAATGAAGGTGTCGAAACCGACTTTAACTATCAGCGCAAGAGTGATCGCCATAAAGACCTTACGGACCAAACTAGAACCACCACGAATGGCCAGATGCGCTCCGAGAAATCCGCCAGCCACGTTTGCGATGGCAAGTGTGAGGCCTATTTTCCAGAGGATTTCACCGTTAAGGCCAAAAATCAGAATCGCACCAAAATTTGTTGCAACATTTACTACTTTTGCAATAGCTGAGGCGGAGAGAAAGGCAAAACCAAATATTGCAACCAGGGTTAGAACTAGGAAAGATCCAGTCCCTGGTCCAATTAAGCCATCGTAGAAACCAATCACAAGGGCAGCACCCGCTGCGATTCGCAAACGTTGCCTTTGGTCATGTCGCATAGATTCGGTAAGACCTAACTGCGGACGCTTCCATGTATAGATAAGAACTGCGATCAAGAGCGCAACGACAATTGGTTTTAATATTTGCGTGGGAATTAGTGAGGCTAGCGATGCCCCGCCCATCGAACCAATAAGCGCGGGAAGCGCCATCGCAATAAGTAACTTGGGATCTGTCTTGATATTTCGTCGATAGATCAACGCTGAAGCAGTCGTGCCAAATATAGAAGGAACTTTATTAGTTCCCAGAATTACAACTGTTTCGGATTTTTCTAACCCAATTAATAGCGCCGGAAGTTGAATCAAGCCTCCCCCGCCAGCGATCGCATCGATTAGACCAGCACAGAAGGCGGCAAGTGCGAGGAAAAGAAGTGTGTAGAGAGTTAGATCTGCAAACACTTTATGAAAGTGAAGCTATCAGCGCAGCGACAGCGGCGACTGCTTTATCAACTGCAACCTCTGATTTTTCACCACTCTTACGATTGCGCAGTTCTATATTGCCATCAGCAAGTGATTTGCCAACAACGATAATCACGGGAATTCCGATTAGCTCGGCATCTTTGAATTTAACCCCGGCGCTGGGATCGCGACGATCATCTAGCATCACAGAAATTCCTGCCGCCTCTAACTTCGCCCCGATTTCGGCAGCGGTATCAAAGGGTAAATCTTCTTTTCCGGTTGCCACGATATGCACCTTTGCGGGCGCAACTTCTAGCGGCCAGGAAAGTCCGATCTGGTCATAACTTTGTTCAGCAATTGCAGCAACTGCGCGTGATACACCAATTCCATATGAGCCCATCGTGACAACTTGAGACTTTCCATTTTGATCTAGAACTGTAAGGCCAAGTGCATCTGCATACTTGCGGCCAAGTTGGAAGATATGGCCAATTTCAATGGCACGATCGATAACGACCGCCGTTGCGCAATCTGGACAAGCATCACCTTCGCGAATTTCTGCCGCTTCAATATAAGCGTCAGGTGTGAAATCGCGACCGTTAACAACATAGCGAGCATGGCGATTTAATTTATTGGCACCCGTTACCCAAGAAGTTCCCGGTGCAACTCTTGGATCCGCGTAAACAGTAATTCCAGATTTAGCAGCATCTTGTGGCCCGATATATCCCTTGACCAAAGTTGGGAATTTAGCGAAGTCGTCTTCTTCAAAAGTATGTAACTCTTCAACCCCGGCAAGCCCAGCTTGTAAACGTTTCAGGTCAACTTCGCGGTCACCTGGAACCAAAACAGAGATAGCTTTGTTATCTGCCATCAACATTACATTTTTCAGAGTTGCAGCACCTGTAAATCCCCCACCAAATTTTTCATTTAAAATTGCGACTAGTGAATCAATAGTTGGTGTATTCGGTGTATCAAGCTCTTCCATCGCCGGAACCTTAGAAGCATCAGCCGGTGTGACTTTAGTGACCACCGCTTCAACGTTTGCGGCGAAACCACATTTAGGGCAGAGCACGTAAGTATCTTCACCAGTTGGACATGGAGCCAAGAACTCCTCAGATTTAGATCCGCCCATAGCGCCAGAGACTGCCTTGACGATGTTGTACTTTAGATGCAGACGATCAAAGGTGCTGATGTATGCGTCACGATGTTTTTGATAAGAAATATCTAAGCCTTCATCAGTTAAATCAAATGAATACGAATCCTTCATTACAAATTCGCGACCGCGAATGATTCCGCTACGTGGGCGGGCTTCATCACGGAACTTGGTTTGAATCTGATAAATAGTAAGAGGCAGGTCTTTATAAGATGAATATTCGCCTTTAACCATCAAGGTAAACATCTCTTCGTGAGTTGGGCCTAGTAAATAATCTCCACCCTTGCGATCCTGCAGACGAAATAGTGAAGGCCCATACTCTTCCCAGCGCTTTGTCGCCTCATATGCCTCGCGCGGCAAGAGAGCTGGAAAGTGAACTTCTTGGAATCCAGCCTTATCCATTTCCTCGCGGATGATTCGTTCAACATTGCGCAAGGTGATTACACCAAGTGGCAACCACGAGTAAATTCCAGCGGCGATGCGACGCACATATCCAGCGCGAACTAAAAGCTTATGGCTTGGCACCTCAGCATCTGCTGGGTCATCGCGAAGTGTGCGAAGAAATAAGGTCGACATGCGCAACATGGGCGCAACCTTATCGCGTAATTACTTGACTGTGACGGAAGGTTCGCCTGAAAGAACTCCGGCGGCTTCCATTTCCTCAGCAAGACGCATCGCTTCTTCGATTAGCGTTTGAACGATCATCGACTCTGGAACAGTTTTGATGACCTCTCCCTTAACAAATATCTGCCCCTTGCCATTTCCAGATGCCACACCAAGATCTGCTTCGCGGGCTTCACCTGGGCCATTAACAACGCATCCCATAACTGCAACGCGCAAAGGAACTGTCATGCCTTCAAGACCTGCCTGAACTTGTTCAGCCAGTGTGTAAACATCAACTTGGGCGCGACCACAAGATGGGCAAGAAACAATCTCTAATTTACGTTGGCGCAAGTTAAGAGATTCGAGGATTGAAATTCCTACCTTAACTTCTTCAACAGGGGGCGCTGACATTGAGACACGGATTGTGTCGCCGATACCCTCAGCTAATAAAATTCCAAATGCAGTTGCAGATTTAATTGTGGCTTGGAATGCAGGTCCCGCTTCGGTAACACCTAAGTGCAATGGGTAATCACATTTAGCAGCCAAGATTCGATATGCGTTAACCATCGTCACGGGATCGTGATGCTTAACAGAAATCTTTAAGTCAGAGAAACCATGTTCTTCAAAGAGCGATGCTTCCCAGAGCGCTGATTCAGCAAGTGCTTCAGGAGTTGCTTTGCCGTACTTAGCTAATAAGCGAGGATCGAGTGAGCCCGCGTTAACACCAATTCGAATTGGAATACCAGCACCGCCGGCCGCTTTAGCAACTTCTTTGACCTTGTCATCAAATTGCTTGATATTTCCGGGATTTACACGAACCGCTGCACAACCAGCATCGATTGCGGCGAAAATATATTTTGGTTGAAAGTGGATATCTGCAATTACAGGTATTTGAGATTTCTTAGCGATCTGCGCCAAAGCATCAGCATCGTCTTGGCTGGGAACTGCAACGCGCACGATCTGACATCCGGCAGCAGTTAGTTCGGCAATTTGTTGCAAAGTAGCGTTTACATCTGAAGTAAGAGTGGTGCACATTGATTGAACGCTGACCGGTGAATCACTTCCGACCGCGATCTTTCCAACTTGCAGTTGCTTAGTCTTGCGACGCGGATGAAGCGGAGCAGGTGGGGCGCTAGGAATTCCGAGATCAACCATGGGGATATTCTGCCTCAAAAGTGGGAGAAGGGCCCAATTAAAGGTTAGAGGTTTAGTGAAATTGGATTGAATATATCTGCGATGAGCAGTAATACCGTTAGCAGAGCCAGAATTACAAAGACTACAGAAGTGATAGGTGTAAGCACTTTCACATCAATTCCAGCAGGTCGCGCTCTGCCACGTAATCTGGCAATGAAAGCTCTAATCTCATCAGCAATTGCAACTGCCATGTGACCGCCATCTAAAGGCAAGATCGGCAATAAATTAAATAAGCCAACAAAAATATTGAGGCTAGCAACAATCAGAATAAAAGTACCAATTCGCTCAGATGTAGAGAGTTCTCCGCTGGCGGCTGCTTGACCTGAGACGCGCGCTACGCCGACGATACCGACTAGACCATTCTCATCACGTTTTTCCCCACCAAAAGTCTGTCCCCACAGCGCAGGGATTTTTGTTGGAAGTTGAACCAACGCCTTAGCGGATGCGGTTGTGAAAGACCACGTTAACTTTGCAGCAGTTGTTACGGATGTAACAGGGTCAAGTCGCTTGGTTCCAAATTCATTAATGATACCAAGCACATAACGAGATGTGCCATCGTCAATATCTGTCATCCGTGGTGCTGCGATTATTTGCTGCTCAACACCATTGCGCTTGACTATAAATGTCAGATCGCGACCTTTAGAGTTTCGAATTTTATCTAACTGATCTTGCCAATCGGTGGAACGGTCTCCATCTATTGAAATGATCTCATCACCTTTTTGAAAACCGGCTGCTGCGGCTGCGCTATTGGCAGAGACAGTATCGATCACCGGAAGGACTTGATTAACACCGACTCCGACAAGTAATAGAAGTAGGAGTAAGTAACCAAGAACGAAATGCAGAAAAGAGCCAGCGCCTAAGACGATTAACTTCTTGGCGGAGCTGGCGAGATAGAAAGCGCGATCGGATTCACCTTCAGGCATTTCATCATCTGGGGTCATACCTTCAATGCGGCAGTAGCCACCTGCCGGAATCGCTTTAATTCCAAATTCAGTTTCACCGCGTTGACGTGACCAAATGCGCTTGCCAAAGCCTAGAAAGAACTCAGATACGCGCATGCCAAATCGGCGAGCGGTTAAATAATGTCCAAACTCGTGCACCATCACAGAAAAAAGAAGGGCGAATATAAAGGCGAGAATTCCGATCAGTTGCATCAGCGGGCTACTTTCGAGATGAGTTCGTGGGCGATCTTGCGAGCATCATTCTCGATGGCACTGACATCTGCGAGATCGCGCAGTGCACCCGCTGATTTCGAACCTAAAGATTGCACGACTTCTTCCACAGTTTCGATAATAGCGGTGAATCCAATTTTTTCTGCGATAAAGGCAGCCACGCAAACTTCATTAGCCGCGTTAAATATTGCCGGCAACCCGCCGCCTAAAGTTCCACAACGACGAGCTAAATCAATTGCTGGAAAACGCACCGCATCAATTGGCGCAAATGTCCAAGCGTGCGAAGTTGACCAATCTATTGAAGCAGTTGCCCCTTTGATTCGGTCTGGAAAATTAATGGCCAATGAGATCGGCCCTTTCATATTTGGCGGCGATGCTTGAGCAATGGTCGAACCATCACAGTACTGCACCATCGAATGAACAACCGATTGCGGATGGATAACCGCTTCAATTTGTGAATACGGCATATCAAATAAGTAATGGGCTTCAATTATTTCCAGCCCTTTGTTGACCAAGGTTGCAGAATTAATTGTTACAACCGGCCCCATAGACCAAGTTGGGTGGTTAAGTGCTTCTGCAACAGTTATATCGCCGAGATCTGAACGCTCGCGAAATGGCCCACCGCTTGCAGTTAAAATTAGCTTTGCTACTTCACTTTTCTTCTCACCCACCAAGCATTGCCAAAGCGCGGAATGCTCTGAATCAACCGGCAATAATTGGTCAGGTTTGGCTATCGACATTACTAAATCGCCACCTGCTACAAGTGATTCTTTATTCGCTAATGCGAGACGATTTCCAACCTTAAGGGCAGCCAATGTGGGCGCAAGTCCGATTGAGCCTGTAATAGCGTTCAGAACAATGTCGCAAGTTATTGCAGCAATTTCTGTAGAAGCATCTGGCCCGTCAATTACCGTTGCCTGTGGAAGTGCTGCTCTGATTACATCTGCGTTTTTTGTCACACCGATTACAGATACTTTGAATTTCTTGGCCTGCTCAATTAATACTTGCGGATTAGTGCCGGCAGCGGTGATGGCTACTACGCGAAAAAGTGCTGGATTTGCTTCAACAATTTCCAGCGCCTGAACTCCGATAGAGCCAGTTGATCCAAGGATTACTAAATCTTTCATATCGCGTACCTAGCTTTTAACGATCAAGTAGATTTTGAGTTGGTGAATATGGCGTGCCGCTGTGACGTTTCGCGATTGCAGATAGCGCTTCGAGAACCACGCGATTTGCCAAAATTGCAGTGATATCAGCAGTATCAAATGGTGGCGCCACTTCCACAACATCAATTCCTACAACAGGAAGTTCTAAGCAGATACGACGAACTGCTTCAAGAAGTTCGCGACTAGTCATGCCGCCAGGCTCTGGCGTTCCGGTTCCGGGCGCCATACCTGGATCCACAACATCGATATCAACAGAGAGAAAGACTCCATCGCAGCCATCGGTGAGTGTTGCAAATGATTCATCGAGCACAGCGTTTAGTCCACGGTGATGAATTTCGGTCATCTCATATGAGCGCATCCCTTGATCGCGCATCCAATCAAGAGTTTTACTATCAGGCCAATAACCGCGCAATCCAAGTTGCAAGAAACGATCTCCACGAACTGAGCCGCTTTCAATTAAACGACGCATTGGCGTGCCATGACCGATAAGCGCGCCAAATTGATCTTCACCGGTATCAGCATGAGCATCAAAATGGATCATGGAAATTTTGCCAAGCCCGCGGTGCTTTGCGATACCTGCTACATCTGCTGATGCGATCGAGTGATCGCCACCAAGAATGACTGGGATTTTGCCAGCACGTGAGATCTTCTCTGTGGCATCTTCCAAAACTTTAAGAGATGAGACCAGATTACCCGGCGGCATCATTAAATCGCCCGCATCGTAAACTTTCAGCGCCTTTAATGAATCAATTCGTAACGCCAAATGTGGGCGCTGCGCATCATGCGGCAAATAATCTCCACCACGGATTGCTTGCGGACCAAACTTGGCACCTGAGCGATGTGATGTTCCTGAATCAATCGGCGCGCCAACAATAATTACATCAGCATCAGCAAATGACTTTGGGTCATCGAGATCGCACTGCGGGATTCCAAGAAATGTAAAACTTGGCCCATACATGTTGCCGTGGTTGACCATTGCTAAAGGATAGGCGTAAATCTTTAAGAATCGAAACCAAGCCCGAGCGAATCCAGGAGTTTGAGCCAAAGATTGCGCTTGCCATTGTTCTCATCGGCTTTATTTATCGACCATTGCGTAAGGCGAATGAAAATGAATCTAAATGGCTCTGGCGGAAATGGCATTGGTTTCGTGCGCACCATGCGCAACTTGGTGCGCTCATTAGCAACACCGTCGAGTAGATCCAACATCACCTGCGCACCGAAACGAGTAGATCCAACTCCCAAGCCTGTGTATCCCAATACATATGCGACGCGACCTTTATAGGCAGTACCCCAGAAAGGAGAGAATCTTGAACAGGTATCGATTGCTCCGCCCCAACCATGTGTGAATTTAATTCCCTTTAACTGTGGAAATGTTTCTAGAAATGCCTCTGCAAGATGGGCATAAGTTTGGGCATCTGTTTCATATTCCAGACGCACTTTTCCGCGGAAGTTATAGATTGCATCATAGCCGCCCCAGAGAATTTCATTATCTTTCGTGAGTCTGTAATAGTGGAACTGATTGCCAGCATCAGATAAACCTTCACGATCACTCCATCCAATAGATTCGAGCTGCTGTGGGGTAAGTGGCTCAGTTACTAATTGGAAGTCATAAACAGGTACTACATATTTGTGTGCGGACTTAATAAGTGATTTGAAAACATTTGTAGCAAGGGCAACCTTTGTGGCATAAACGCTGCCATATTGGGTGTAAACAATCATGCCGCTATTCGTACTTTCTAGACGATCCACATGTGAGTTCTCAAATATTTTTACACCGAGGCTGATGCATGCTCGCTCTAAGCCCCACACTAGTCGGGCAGGATCAACGAGTGCGGTGCCATCTGGATCCCAGAGCGCGCCTTTATAGATCGGAGATTTAATTCGGGCTTGTATCTGCTCTTGGCTAAGCAGTTCTACATTATCGCCAAACGAATTTCGCAGTTCTGCCTCTTCTTTAATGCCTTTCATCTGCCAATCTTCAACGGCAACTCGCAATTCGCCATTCCACTCAAAATCACATTCGATTTTGTACTTTGAAATTGTTGCTTCAATTGCATCTAAATTCTCGCGCCCAAGACGTTCAATTACCGCCATCTCGTCTTTAAATCTGCTGTAGCCATTCATAAATCCATGAGTCAGTGAGTAGCTACAAAAACCACCATTGCGACCAGATGCACCAGCCCCTGTTTCGCGCTGTTCAACCAAAACTACTTCGCGATTTGGATTTGCTTCCTTCGCTAATAACGCTGTCCATAAGCCGGTGTATCCAGCGCCAACAATGCAAAGATCTGCCGTCACATCACCGACAAGTGATGGGTGCGGCAAGGGTTCTAGCGGATCTTCATCCAACCAATAAAGCTGGGGTTGCATATGCGATAAATGTTTAAGAATCGATGGGTCGATGGTCGCCATCACGTTTTCCGGCTAAACCGGAAATCACCTCTGCAATTACTACTAGTAGTTGAGCATTATATTAGCGCGCTTTACGGCGATTAACGAGCTGACCCGCTATAACAATTGCCAGGGCGAGGAAAAACATGCCAGATCCAATTACATTTGCTTGAGCAGGAATTCCGCGAGCCGCTGCGGTATAGACAAACTTAGGAAAAGTAATAACTGTTCCAGAGTTGAAATTAGTAATAATAAAGTCATCGAAGGAAAGGCTAAATGCCAAAAGCGCAGCCCCGGCAATTCCGGGAGCGACAAGTGGCAGCGTCACACGACGGAAAGTTTGAAATTCATTTGCATATAGATCCATCGCCGCTTGTTCAAGCCGCGGATCAAGGCTGGCTATTCGTGCTTTCACGGTAACGACAACGAATGAAATACAGAACATCACGTGTGCAATAACTGTTGGCCAGAAACCTGGATTGATTTTAAAGACTAAGAAAAGTGAGAGAAGGGACGCGCCAAGAACGATTTCTGGAGTTGCCATCGGCAAGAAGATAAGTAAGTTTGAAGTCGATCGTCCTTTAAATTTATGGCGCCCGATAGCAAAGGCGATCATTGTTCCCAAAATGGTGGAAAAGATCGTGGCCAGAAGACCAATTTTTATTGAGTTGGCCAGAGCGTTACAGACTTCAGGGGCGCCACATGGGTTCTTCCAATTATCGAGAGTAAAACCCTTCCAAATTAAGTTGCTCTTGCCGGAATCGTTAAATGAAAAAGCGAATGTGTATGCCACCGGAATAAATAGGTAAGTAAATGCCAAAACCATATAAACGCGGATTAAGTTTCGGCCAAACCAACGTTGGAATCTTGCAGCCAACGGAATCGTCGGGATCGTGGCATCGGCAATCTTCTTGCTCATACCAACTCCTCCGTTCCGGCCTTACGGATATAAACGGTTACCAGAATCAAAATTGCGGCCATTAGCGTAAATGAGAGAGCTGCTGCAGTTGGGTAATCCACAATTTTAAAGTAGCGCGATTCGATGACGTTACCGATCATCTTGGTATTTGGGCTTCCTAAGATTGCCGCGTTTACATAATCACCAGCTGCTGGAATGAAAGTCAGCAGCGTCCCTGCAACAACACCAGGCATAGAAAGTGGAAGAGTGACTTTGCGGAAAGTAGTAAATCCATTGGCATATAGATCCCCTGATGCTTCCAGTGTTCGTGGATCAATGCGATCGATTGAGGCAAATAGTGGAAGCGTCATAAATGGTAAAAAGTTATAGGTCATACCCATTACGACTGCGAAAGCAGTTGAGGTCAAGGTGGTGCTATCGCTAATTATCCCGACGCTGCGCAAAGTTGGAACGACAAAACCTTCTTCACCAAGAATTTGTTTCCATGCTACGGTGCGAAGAAGGAAGGATGTGAAGAATGGCGCCACAACCAAGACCAAGAAGAAGTTCTTATATTTTCCTGATTTGAAGGCAATGGCATATGCCAGTGGATATGAAATTGCCAGCGCCAAGAAAGTTGCGATTAGCGCATATACAAATGAGCGGCCGAACTGTTCCTTATTTTCAACGAAGGCATCTATATAATTTTGAAAACGGAAGGTCTGCTCGTATTGACCGGTATCTCCCCCGCCGACTGGTGTCTGGGTTGAGGTTTGCGCAAGATTTAGGATGGGCAATATAAAGAATACAAATAGAAAACCGAAACCTGGCAATAAAAGCAGGTAGGGGGTGCGAATCTTTCCCATCAAAGTATTGAACTTACTCTTCGTCTAGAACTTCGGGATTTACTTCAGAGCCAGCGGTTACATCTTCATCTCCGCGCAGCGCAAAGGTGAAGACCGGTGCCCATGAAATATTGACTGCATCTCCCTTATTAAATGGAGCAACGCCATCATCATTTTGCTCAAAGACCATTAACTCTTGTCCCCAGGGCATCTCAACTTGGTACTGCGTTGATACGCCGATATAGGAAACATCTTCGATGCGCCCGCCCGTAAGAACATTTCCATTGACTGGGGTATTTAACAATGAGATACGGAACTTCTCTGGGCGGATGCCGACATAGATTGAATTATCAACAGCATGTGAGCGGTTCTTTGGAAGTGAGATCTTCTGACCAAATACATCTGCGATAAGGGAGTCACCATCATTGCCCGAAATAGTTCCCTTAATTAGATTCGATTGGCCAAGGAAGTTGGCAACAAATGCTGTCTCAGGATCGTCATACAAATCAGCGGGCGATCCCATTTGTTCGATCTTTCCTTCATTCATAACTGCGATGGTGTCAGCCATTGTCATGGCCTCTTCTTGATCGTGAGTTACGTGAACGAAAGTCAAACCGACTTCTTTTTGAATCCATTTGAGTTCAATCTGCATTTGGCGACGCAGCTTTAGATCTAAAGCACCGAGTGGTTCATCCAGAAGCAACAAAGCTGGGCGGTTAACAATGGCGCGAGCAAGTGCAATGCGCTGTTGTTGGCCACCAGATAACTGAGTTGGTTTACGCCCGGCCAGATGAGGAAGTTCAACTAAGTTAAGAACTTTATTCACCTCGGCATCAACATCTTTAATACCGCGGCGGCGAAGGCCGAATGCGATGTTTTCAAAGATCGTTAGGTGCGGAAATAGCGCATAGTTCTGAAAAACAGTATTAATTGGGCGTTGGTATGGCTTAGTTGTTGTGATATCTGTTGGACCCAAGTGAATACTTCCCACAGTTGGTTCTTCAAGCCCTGCGATCATTCGCAAGGTTGTGGTCTTACCGCAACCAGAAGGTCCAAGGAGGGCAAAAAATGAACCTTTGGGAATAGTTAGTGAGAGATCATCTACCGCTTTGAAATCACCATACTCTTTGGTAATTCTTGTAAGTATTAAATCCCCACGTGCAGAACTAGCGTCAAACGACACTTAGTTGCCGGCAGCCTTCTGGAAAGCCTCAGTCCATGCAGTTTCTTCGGTAGGTGTAAGTGAACGGAAGACGCTCAAGTTCTTCATCGTTGCCTCACTTGGGAAGATGTATTCACTCTTTGCTAGATCTGGATCAATCTTCTCCATCTCAGCCTGCGCACCCTTTACTGGAGTTACGTAGTTAACGTATGCCGCAACTTCTGCAGCAATCGCTGGGTCGTAGTACCAGTTGATTAGCTTCTCAGCACTTGCCTTGGCCTCTGGCGTAGCAGTTGATGGAATCATCATATTGTCGCCTGAAATTGTTCCGCCTGACTCCGGAATCGCGAAGTCAAACTTGCCTTCATTTTCGCTAGCCAAGATAAACATATCGCCAGACCAACCAATTACGGCAGTTGCATCCCCTGAAGTGAGATCTTCAGCGTATTCATTACCCTTAACGCCACGAATCCATCCATCAGAGATCATCTTGGCCATGAAATCAACAGCGTTCATGTATTGATCTTCGGTAACTGTTGCAGGATCAGCACCTTGCGCGAGCAAGATAATTCCGATTGTGTCGCGAAGTTCTGAAAGCACAACGATCTTGCCTTTGTTCGCTGGTGCAAAGAGATCATCGAGTGTGCGAACTCCCTTAGGGTTCTTTTCAGTATTCCAACCGAAACCGCCCATGATGCCTTGCCAAGTAAGAGTTGATTCGCGGCTTGGATCATATGAAGGAGATGCGAGAGTGTCGAGAATATTTGTCTTATTTGGAATGTTTGCGGCATCAAATTTCTGTGCATACCCCAGGCGAATCCAACGCGCTGCCATCCAATCTGTTGGGCAGACCAAGTCATACCCAATATCTTCATTTAGCTTTAGCTGTGCTTGTACCTTGCCAAAAAATTCATCGTTATCGTTGTAATCTTCAAAGTACTTAACACCAATACCTGTTGATTCGGTGAACTTATCAATTGTTGGATAAGTCTTACCTTCTTCATCAAAATCTAAATACAGAGGCCAGTTGCCCCAACGAACTAATTCACCGGCGGCAGAGTCGCCACTTGACCCACATGCTGCGAGCGCACCAGCAGCGCCAACGCCACCGATACCTGCAAGAACTGCACGTCGTGAAACGCGCGCATTAATAATTGAACGAGCTTCTGGTGAGAGAGGTGCTTTCTTGGCCATTCGAGTGGACTCCTTTTGTGCCGGAACAAGGGACGGTTGTGCAGGGCTCATTATGTAACCGATTTGCCCTGCAAGCCAAACTATTTTGCTGTGATTTAGTGAATTTTTCTAAATTTCTAGCCGTTGATGTTGCTCATAACGTGCTTGATTCGGGTGTAATCCTCAAAGCCGTAGCTCGAGAGATCCTTGCCATAACCCGAGCGCTTGAAGCCACCATGTGGCATCTCGGCAACGATTGGGATGTGGGTATTGATCCAGACACATCCGAAGTCAAAGGCCTTGGCCATGCGCATCGCGGTGCCATGGTCCTTAGTCCAGACAGATGATGCCAAGCCGTATTCGACTCCGTTGGAGAGTGCGATCGCTTCTGCCTCATCTTTGAATTTCTGGATAGTTACGACCGGACCGAAGATTTCAGATTGGATATGTTCATCTTGCTGGCGCAGATCTGCAATCACAGTAGGTGCGATAAAGAATCCTGGGCGATCTAACGCTGATCCGCCTGCGACCACACGTGCATGTGATGGCACGCGATTTAGGAAGCCTTTAACACGTTCGAATTGCGCAGCGTTATTTACTGGACCAACAATGACATCTTCATTTGGCATACCAACTGCAATCTCATTTGTGGCCTGGTGGGCTAGAAGTTTTACCATCTCTTCATAAACCCCTTCTTGCACCAAGACGCGAGTGGCTGCCGTGCAATCTTGACCAGAGTTAAAGAATCCTGCGATAGCGATCCCTGCGGCAGCGGCTTCTAGATCGGCGTCATTGAATACGACAACCGGTGCCTTACCACCTAGTTCAAGGTGAACTCGCTTTAATTGCTTGGCAGCACTTCCTGCAACTTCCATGCCTGCACGCACTGATCCGGTGATTGAAACCATTGCAGGTGTTGTGTGTTCCACAACAGCCTTGCCAGTTTCACGTTCTCCGCAAATTACATTTATTACGCCATCGGGAAGAAATTCGCCCATGATCTCTGCCATGAAAACTGTTGATGCTGGCGTTGTATCACTTGGCTTTAGAACAACCGAGTTACCGGCTGCAATTGCAGGTGCCCATTTCCAGACTGCCATCATCATTGGATAGTTCCAAGGAGTTACTTGTCCGCAAACACCGATTGGTTCGCGGCGTATAAATGAGGTCATGCCCTTCATATATTCGCCAGCAGACTTGCCCTCTAAATTGCGTGCAGCTCCGGCGAAGAAGCGGATTTGATCAATCATTGGTGGGACTTCCTCAGAAGTCGTTAGCCTGATTGGCTTTCCGCAGTTCTCGGATTCGATAGCGATAATCTCATCGGCGCGAGATTCGATAGCGTCGGCAATTTTAAGTAGTGCACGTTGGCGCTCAGATGGGGTTGAATCGCGCCAGCCGGTAAAAGCGTTGGCGGCAGCTGTCATCGCCTTGTCGACATCGGCGGCGTTGGAATTTGGCGCAGTTGCAAAAGCTTTACCTGTTGCCGGATTTATTAGCGTTGTAACTTCACCTGAAGAGGAGTCAACTAGTTTTCCATTTACAAAATTCTGCAGCTTCTTCATTTTAGTTAAGCCCCTTCAGCGCCCGTACCAACTGATCACCATGATCTTTTGGATGATTTGTGTAACCCTCTAGCCATTTTGCAATTGTGTACTGTCCTGCTTCTGTGTGAATACCTGATTTTTCTAAATCTGATTCCTCTAATCGCTTCACAATATCTAAGGACCCGGCGCGAACGGCTGCAAAGACTGCAATCGAATTTTCAACTGGAGCACTTTCATAACCAAGTTGTGGAGCAACTGCCCACAGATTCTCGTCATAACCTTGAATAGTTGATCCTTCAGGTTCAGCAACCAATCGACGCAAGCGGGCATATGACTGCGCTTCAGAGTCTGCTAGATGATGAATGATTTGACGAGCAGACCAGCCTTCTGGGTTCTTTGTATCGAGTTGATCTTTCATAACTCCACGTGCCAAATTTAAAAAGTATTGCGTGGCAGATTCATATGCAGCCGCTGATTCTTGAATGCTCATACGGTTGAGTCTATTTACTCTTTTCCGCTGCTGCCAACTGCCCGCAGGCGCCATCAATTTCGCGGCCTCGGGTATCGCGCACGGTCACCGGAACCCCATAGTTCTCAAGAATCCGCACAAACTCTTCTTCATCCTCGCGGCGAGATGCGGTCCATTTCGAACCAGGTGTGGGGTTAAGCGGGATTAAATTCACGTGTGCATTGCGGCTTTTGAGTAAACGGCCCAACAAATCTGCTCGCCATGATTGATCGTTAATATCTCGGATCAAGGCGTATTCGATGGAATAGCGGCGCCCAGTTTTCTTTTCATAAGCATCAGCTGCTGCTAATACTTCACGAACTTTATAGCGTGAGTTAATTGGAACCAGTGAATCACGCAGTTCGTCATCAGGAGTGTGAAGTGAAACCGCCAAGGTGCAGTTAATTCCTTCATCCATTAACTTCTCAATGCCGTTTACCAATCCAACTGTTGAGACGGTGACCGAACGCGCACTGATACCTAAGCCGTCAGGGTTTGTATCTGTGATGTTATGTAACGTGCGGACGACGGCGTTGTAATTTGCTAACGGCTCACCCATGCCCATAAATACGATATTTGATAGCCGGGCTTCTCCCCCAGGTAGTTCTCCATTGGCGCAAGCACGAGCTGCGGCAACAATCTGCTCAGTAATTTCACCAGCGGTTAAGTTGCGAGTAAGGCCAGCTTGCCCAGTTGCACAGAACGGACAATTCATTCCACAACCTGCTTGCGATGAAATGCAAACGGTTACGCGATCGGTGTATCGCATTAAAACTGATTCGACCAAAACTCCATCATGTAACTTCCAGAGATCCTTGCGGGTCATCCCATTATCTGTCGTGCGAGTTGTAACCAACTCAATAAGTTTTGGAGTTAGCGCCTGCGCAATTGTGGTTCGCTCTCCTGCAGGAATATCGGTCCACTCTTCAGGGTTAGTAGATAGGTGTGTGAAGTAGTGCGTCGCTACTTGAGCGGCGCGAAATGGTTGAAACCCTAGTTCTTTCGCCCACGCTTTTCTTTCTTGTGGCGAAAAATCCGCTAAATGCTTTGGCGCTTTCTTACGTTGAACCGGCTCATCGAAGACTAATTTTATTTCGTTCATAGGTAACGCTTCACAAGTTCCAGCGCAAGCCAAAGCGCCGGGGCCGAAAGCAATACCGAATCAAGTCGATCTAAAATTCCACCATGACCAGGAAGTAGATTTCCCATATCTTTTAGCGATAAATCGCGCTTAATAGCGCTCTCAATTAAGTCACCGGATGTAGCAGTGAATACTGTCATTAATCCAGCAATTACACCGATACGCCAATCAAGATCCAGAATGTAATGGAAGGTAAGTGCGCCGCCGATTGGCGTAAAAATAATTGATCCAACTAAGCCTTCCCAAGATTTCTTGGGGCTAATTTTTGGTGCCATGGGATGCTTGCCGATTAACACACCGACTAAATAACCAAATGTGTCATTGCATCCAACTAAAACCACAAAAGTCATTACTTGAGCAAACCCATTACTTGGACGTGCTAAAAGAATTAGAAATCCGGCCAGGAATGGCAGATAGATAAGCGCTAACGATGTGGCGGTTGCCTTAGCGACAAATTGTTCAGGTCCTTCGCGAAGAAGCCAAATCAATAGACAAGGGAATGCAATGGCAGTTGCGATAGCAAGCCCGGCAACTCCCCCAACCCAACTGGCATAGCCAAGGCCCAGTGTTGCCAAAGTCAAAGCTTTAAATGAGATTGCGATATTGCTAGTTGAGAGCGCCATTCGCATTTCGCGCAAGCCCAAAATCACGGCCACGGTTACCAGGCCAGCAAAAATTACTCGTTCATATGCAAGTGCAAACCAGATTAAGGCGAGCAGAAATAGTGAGACCGCAATGGAAGGTCCCAGCTTTCTTCCAGCGCGTTTATTAATCGCCTCGTTAATGGAGTGCAGATCTGACATAAGGAATTAATTGAACTCCTAGACTTCTAGAAGTTCAGCCTCCTTATGCTTTAACAATTCATCAATCTTGTGCACGTGCTCCGATGTAACTTTTTCAAGCTCTTTTTCACCACGGGCTAAATCATCTTTTCCAATATCGCCATCTTTTTCTAACTTTTCCATCAGTTCTTTTGCAGCACGGCGAATATTTCGGATAGAAACTTTGGAATCTTCGCCCTTGCCCTTGGCAACCTTGATGTAATCACGGCGACGTTCCTCGGATAATTGCGGCAAAGCAACGCGAATAACCACGCCATCATTGCCTGGGTTTACACCTAAATCCGATTCACGAATCGCTTTTTCAATACCTGCCATCGCACCCTTATCGAAAGGGGAAATAATCGCAAGGCGCGCTTCTGGGACTTGGATGGAGGCTAATTGGGAAAGGGGTGTGTATGTGCCGTAGTAATCAACCATAATCTTGTTAAACAGTGCCGGGTGAGCGCGACCTGTACGAATGGTGGCGAAATCATCTTTGGCAACTTCTACAGCCTTATCCATCTTGCTCTGCGCATCCGCTAGAGCACTCGCTACATCTGCCATGTCTTACTCCCTATTTTTGTAAATCTGATTTAAACCGCCTAGTGGAGGTTTATGAAACTAAAGTTCCGATCTTTTCACCTCGAACTGCGCGGCCGATATTTCCGTTTGCCATTAAGTCAAAGACAATTATTGGCAAATTATTTTCGCGGCACAGGCTAAAGGCTGCAGCATCTGCAACCGCAAGTGATTTAGATAGCACTTCGTTATAAGAAATCTGATCGAACTTTGTAGCACTTGGATCTTTCTTGGGATCTGCGCTGTAAACGCCATCAACACCGCTCTTGGCTAGCAGCAATGCTTCTGATCCGATTTCCAGTGCGCGCTGTGCGGCAACGGTATCTGTTGTAAAGAAAGGCATTCCTGCGCCTGCACCGAAAATTACAACGCGACCCTTTTCTAGGTGTCGAATAGCGCGACGTGGAATATATGGCTCGGCAACTTGTCCCATTGTGATGGCAGTTTGTACGCGAGTATCAACGCCTTCTTTTTCTAGAAAATCTTGTAGTGCTAGACAGTTCATAACCGTGCCCAGCATGCCCATGTAATCCGCGCGAGCGCGATCCATACCAACTTGCTGCAGTTCGGCACCTCGGAAATAGTTACCGCCGCCGACTACGACCGCTAGTTGAACTCCGCCTTTAACGACATCCTTGATTTGTTTTGCAACATCACGCATGACATTTATATCTACACCAATGCCTTTTTCGCCACCGAAAACTTCTCCAGAAAGTTTAAGGAGCACCCGCCGATACGTTCCTCGTGTACCGGGCATGGGCGCTCCTGATCTAAATCGTTCTGGTTATCGTTCTGGATAGTTTACTGACCGACGCGGAAACGATGGAATGCCTTGACGGCGGTTCCTGCCTCATCGAGGATCTGCTTGACAGTCTTCTTCGCATCTTTAGCAAAAGCCTGCTCAATTAGCGAGACTTCCTTGACGAAGCCGGTTACGCGACCTTCGATGATCTTAGAAAGTGATGCCTCTGGCTTACCTTCTTCACGCGCAGTCTCTTCAGCGATACGGCGCTCGTTTTCAATCAGATCAGCCGGAACATCTTCGCGATGAACAAACTTCGGTGCAAATGCTGCAATGTGCTGTGCGATATCGCGGCCAACTTCGGCAGCCTCTTTAGCAAGTGAGACAAGCACGCCAACTTGTGGCGGCAAATCTGGTGAAGTCTTATGGAGATAAAGACCAACTGGTCCATCTACTACTGCAACGTGGCGAATTTCGATCTTTTCGCCAAGTGTTGCATTGCCTTCATCTACAACTGCTTGCACAGTCTTCCCATTAGACATAGTTGAAGCAAGGAAGGCCTCAACAGTTGCTGTCTTTGAAGAAAGTAGGTGCTCTACTAATTCATCGCCGAGTGCGATAAAACGCTCACCCTTTGCAACGAAGTCAGTTTCGCAGTTGAGCTCAAGCATTACACCGAGATCTCCTGAAACCTTTGCAACCACCAAACCGTTTGAGGTCAGACGACCTTCGCGCTTGGTAACGCCTTTGAGTCCCTTTACGCGGATCAAATCAATAGCTTTGTCGTAATCGCCATCTGCTTCATCAAGTGCCTTTTTGCAATCGAGCATTCCTGCTGCAGTTGCTTCGCGAAGGCGCTTTACATCTTCTGCTGAATAGTTAGCCAATTTACTTATGCCTCCGGAGTTGTTGTTGCTGATGCAGTTTCTAGGATTTCCTTTTCCAACGCCTCTGTTGCAGCAGCTTCGACTACTGCAGGAGCTGCCGGGGCAGCTGCTGCGCGAGCCTTCATGCCCTCAACAATTGCATCAGTGATCACGCGAGTTAGCAGACCGATTGAACGGATTGCATCGTCATTACCTGGGATCTTGAAATCAACTTCATCTGGATCGCAATTTGTATCCAAGATTGCAATTACAGGAATACCTAGCTTCTTAGCTTCTGCAACGGCTAGGTGCTCTTTCTTGGTATCAACAACCCAGATTGCTGAAGGCAACTTGGTCATGTGACGGATACCGTCAAGGTTCTTAAATAGTTTTTCGCGTTCGCGGCGAAGAACCAAAAGTTCCTTCTTAGTAAGCAAAAGATCATTTGAGTTCTCAAGTGCTTCGAGCTCTTTTAGGCGCTGAATGCGCTTGTAAACGGTTGGGAAGTTAGTGAGCATTCCACCTAACCAGCGCTCGGTGACGGTTGGCATTCCAACACGTGCAGCCTGCTGCATGATCGGTTCGTGTGCTTGCTTCTTTGTTCCAACGAATAGAACGTGTCCACCCTTTGCG
>CANLHI010000022.1 GCA_947490845.1 Actinomycetota bacterium
GATAAGGAAGAGGTCGGTGGTTCAAGTCCACCTGGGCCCACCCGTTCTAATACGGGGACCTAGCTCAATTGGTAGAGCACCGCCTTTGCAAGGCGGGGGTTAGGGGTTCGATTCCCCTGGTCTCCACAATTTTTCACCTTCACCAACCACTTAAACGATTGGCTAAGAACATGTCATCAACAGCAACTCTTCACACTTCACTCGGCGATGTAATTATCGAGCTCTATCCAAATCACGCACCAAAGACAGTTGCAAACTTTGTTGAACTCGCAACGGGTGCGAAAGAGTGGACCGATCCACGCGATGGCAAGAAGAGCACTGCAAAGTTATATGACGGAACTATTTTCCACCGCGTCATTTCAGGTTTCATGATTCAAGGCGGAGATCCACTCGGTAAAGGTTTCGGCGGACCGGGATACCAATTCGCTGATGAATTCCATGGCGAACTGCAATTCGATGCGCCATACATTCTTGCAATGGCCAACTCAGGACCTGGCACAAATGGTTCACAATTCTTTATCACTGTTGCGCCAACAACTTGGTTAAACCGCAAACACACTATCTTCGGAGCAGTTAAAGACGCTGCTTCACAGGCAGTTGTAGACAAGATCGGTGCGACACCAACTGGCGCACAAGATGTTCCAGTAACACCTGTTGTAATCAACAGCGTCACTATCGCCTAATAAGTCAGCGATGTTTAAGGCGAAGCGTTCTGCAACGCTTTCATTAATCACAATAATTTGTGCCGCCTACTTAGCCGATCAGCTATACCCGCAGTTCTATGAGTACACCGCACTCTTTGGTCCACTGGTTAATTCTGGTGAATACTGGCGCCTCTTTACCGTCGCGTTAGTCCATGGCGGGCTCACCCATTTATTTTTTAATATGTTCTCACTGCTTGTTTTAGGTAACCCGGTTGAAGCAGCACTTGGCAAAGCGCGCTTTCTTGTAATTTTCTTTGTCTCTCTTTTAACCGGTTCCCTTACTTCGATTTATTTAAACAGTTATCCATTTATTTCAGTCGGGGCATCTGGCGCCGTCTTCGGTTTATTCGGAGCCTTCATAGCGATGCGCAAAATGATTAATGAGGGCGTGCGCGATATTTATGTAATCGTTGGTCTTAACTTCATATTCGGCTTTGTATTGGGCGGTGTGGACTGGCGGGCGCACCTGGGAGGCCTGGTTGGTGGCTATCTGACCACGGCGCTTTTGCTTCGAATTACACGCGTGTAATTCATGCACATCTGTGTATAAAACCTGTGGATAACTTAAACCCTAACCTTCTTCACTTTCAAGACGATCTAACAATCTAAATTGGTCAGTACAAATATGGTGTTCTAGAGCTGGAAAAACTATTTTAGAACTTTTTGAACGAAGCGCCTCTAAAAGTTTGTCGTGTTCGGCAGTTATATCCTGAAAATCATTGTGTCGAAGTCCGAGACGATAAAAACCAACTCGGATTCTAGGCTGGATGCTATTCCACAATTGAATTGCATGGTACTGCTCACTCAAGTTCATTATGTATTGATGATACTGAACATCTAGTTCTACTAACTTTACAAGAGTATCGAGATTTTTCTTCTTAGCAGCGACTCTCATTTCATCGACTATTCCCGCTAAAACTTGAAAATTCTCTTCTGTCATCTTTGGAAGCGCAACTGCACACGCTTGCTTCTCCAAAATTAAACGAATCGGTATAAGGGTATTACGAAGTTCTGTAGCTGAAATCTCATTAACAAATGTTCCTTTATAGGCAAGCACTATAAGAAGTCCCTCGTTTTCTAATTCGCGAATTGATTCACGAACCGGACCTCTACTTACACCCATTTCACGTGCAACCCAATCTTCAGAAATTCTAATTCCTGGGGGAAATGTTCCGTCGATAATACGAAGACGAAGGGCTTCTGTGATTCCAGATCGCATGGTGGACTGACTTCTATCTAAAACGGGCAATTCACTGCTATCGGATTCAACTAATTTCGTTTTCATCTACTTCTTTTCTCTTAGGTTTCATTTAATTTTGAATCAATAAAATCTGATTGCAGTTCGAAGGTTTCCTTGCCATTTAGCAATACTATCTGGAACTTCTTCCGGGGTGATTATGCGATCTACCAGGCCCTTTGATTTAACCGCACCCGTTGAAAGCATTTCAATTACTGCGGGCCATTTACCGATTGAATTTGTATGGCCAGAAAGTCGAATGTTTCGCAGAACTACGTCTGCAATAGGGAAATTATCGGCGTATTCTGAGCTAAATCCATAACATATTACTTGCCCGGAATTTTTAACACCACTAATTGCTGTGGCAATACTTTCAGTATTTCCGACCGAATCAATACTCAAATCTGCCGATAGCTTGGCCACATCTTCACCCGATATTAAGTGAACTTTCGGGCTGATATTAGTAAAGAGTGCACTTCGCCGATTAGTGCGCAGCGATACTTCAACTCGCGAAGCACCCAGTGCTATGGCGCAGGAGGCGAACGCTACGGCTGCTAAGCCGCCCCCAACAACTAAAATCCGCTGATCTTTGATCTCAGCCTTTGAATCTAATAAGGCGCCAAATGGAATAACAAATGGTTCTGTAATTACTGATTCCTCAAATGATAAATGATCTGGAAT
This sequence comes from Actinomycetota bacterium, assembly GCA_947490845.1. Lineage (GTDB taxonomy): Bacteria > Actinomycetota > Actinomycetes > Nanopelagicales > Nanopelagicaceae > Planktophila. The sequence continues at coordinate 2,623 of CANLHI010000022.1, forward strand.
TTTATGAATTCGTGAGGTATCGACAAGTACGTATTGTGACCAACCACCATCAGCGGTGAAACCAAGTTCACCTGGATTCAAACACCCTGCCTCAGATTTGGTTAGGCAAGAATTACACTCTCGGCATTCATAGACAGTGTCTGCAACAACACGATCTCCAATTTTAACTTCATTTGATTCATCGCCTGCGACAACGGTTCCAGTTATTTCATGGCCAAGGATTACCTCAGGTTTAATGCCTGAGATTCGTCCAGAGTAGACCTCGCGATCGGTTGCACAGATTCCAGCCAAAGCTATTTCAATTAAGGTTTTACCAGGTTGCAATTTTGGTATTTCTCTTTCGCCAACCCTTAAATCTCCTTCGCTATTTAAAATCACAGCGCGCATGAATTTAGTGATCATTCAAATTTTTTCATGGGGTAAAGAGATCTATTCCACCCGTAAAGTGCAGAATGGCATCATGATCAAGCTCAAGTGCTAGCCCTGGATTTTGCGAGATTTCCAACATGCCTTCACTATCTAGAATCCAAGGCTTTGAAACTATGGCATCGATGTAGGCAGAACCCGTGCAATATTCGACTAATTCAGTGCGTGGAAGGGCAGCAGCAAGTTGCAAATCAACGGCCAATCCAACGGCTGTGTTCCATCCATGAGGAATAACTTGCACGAAATTATCTTCGGCGCTTTGGGCTATGCGAATAAATTCACTTATACCGCCCACCTTTGTGACATCAGGCTGAATAATGTTTACCAGACGCTTAGTCAAGTACGGTTGAAAACTTTGGCGCCGAGTAAGAACTTCACCGCCACTAATTGGAACAGGACTCAAGGCAGTTAATTCTGCAAATCCTTGATAGTCATCCGGTGACATCGCTTCTTCAAACCATGCAACGTTGTATTCCTGCAACATGTGCGCAGTATTTATCGCCCATTTTGCATCACTATGCCAGTACGCATCACTTCCACCCGCATCGACTGCAAGGAGTGCATCTTCCCCAATTGTTTTTCTTGCCGCAGCAACAATTGCACGATCAACTTCTTTGCTCACGCGACCGAATGGGCCCCAACCAATTTTGTATGCAGTGAAGCCTTGTTCTTTAAGTTTGTTAAGAACTGGAATTAAGTCTTTAGGTTCCTGCATTAAAACCGAGGCATAGGGGCGGACTTTCTCGCGATATCGCCCACCCAATAACCTCGAAAGTGGTTGCTTTGTAACTTGTCCCAATATGTCCCAAAGCGCGATATCAATCCCACTAATTGTGTGGGTAATTGCGCCGCCGCGTCCTTGCCAGAAAGTATTTTGGTGCAGCTTCTCCGAGACTCGAATTGGCTCGATAGCGCTTTCGCCAATCAATTGATCTTTAAGTAATTCAAGTGAAGCTAAAACCAAGGCCTCACTCGTAAAGACACTTCCTACGCCGACAAGGCCCTCGCTGGTGTGAACACTGATAAGCGTATGGACAACGTCGGTGGGTGTTAGCTCATGTGACCAGCCCCCAGCGGGTGTTTGACCCCTTAGCCCGGCCGCTCTAATCTCACGAATTATCAAGTGACCTCCTTGAACCACCGAGAATAAAGGGAAAAGTAACCCAAAAATTACGGATCGTCAACAGTTGACAATTCATGATTTGAAGGCAGACTTCTCATAATTGCTTCAAGATTTATTTCTCGGAGCAAGAAACGAAATGAAAACTATCCCAATTAAATTGGAGAGCTATGAAAACCCTTGATAGTCGGGTTTGGCCTAAAAGCGTTCTAATGATCGCTCGGAGAAAGATTCGAGTTGGAGTTGCTGCGATGGTTTCTGCCGGATTCTCGGTTGTAGGAGTTTAATTGATGGAAAAATGGGATCGCAACTGGGGTTGCCGAGTTGATATTGATGGAAAATCTCGCGGTTGGGAAATTGCGGTAATTCAGAACGCTAAATTGCGAGTATCAATTCTTGTAGGTAAAGGTTGCGATGTAGTAGAAGTCTTATACAAACCTACTGATTTAGATTTAACACCAAGAACAGCACGTGGATTAAGACGTCGCGAAGAAGTTATCGCCGCACCATGGTCTGAAATGGGTTCATTTATTGATCAATATGAAGGTGGCTGGCAAGAGATCCTTCCTCATGGCGGTCAACCAGGAGATTTTCAAGGTGCAAGGTTTGCTCAACATGGAGAGTCAAGCAGATTACCTTGGACGGTTTGTATTACCGAAAATACTCCTGAGCACGTTGAAATTCTCTGCACTTCACGTCTATCAATCATGCCGTTTTATATAGAAAAAAGATTTAGCCTCAGCGGCAATGATGCAATTCTAAATATGACGACATTGGTGAAAAATGAAAGCGCCGTTGAATTACCTTTAATGGCCGGACACCATTTAGCTTTTGGTTCACCATTTGTTGGACCCGGATCAATTATTTCTATGCCAGAGGGCACAACATATTCTGCGCACGACGCTGCAGCTTTTACTGCTGGTCGCCGAAGCAATGGAGATTCTGGAACGTGGCCAGTAATGATTAGCGATACTGGGGATCAAATTGATATGCGTGAATTGCCTGCCTTGGGCACTAAGAGCGATTTACATTACATAAAACCAGCGCAAGGTTGGTACACGATCAGTTCTCAAGATTCATCAATTGTTGCGAAAGTAAATTGGAACCTTGAATCTCAACCATATCTCTGGTTCTGGCAAGAATTCGGTGCTGGAAATACTTACCCATGGTGGGGCATGGAGTATTTAGTTGGCCTAGAACCTTGGACTAGTTCTCCAGGGAGTGGGCTCTCAGATGCAGTCGCAGCGAGGACAGCTCGCGTTCTTAAACCTGAAGAAACTTTATTTAGTGAACTATCCGTGCAAATTAACGAAAGGAATATGAAATGAGAGTACTAGCGGTTGCAGCCCATCCCGATGACATCGAATGGCTTTGTGGAGGAACCTTGGCGCTCTGCGCGGAAAGAGGAGATGAAATATTTATTGCAATTGCCACCAATGGCAACGTTGGAACTGGCGACCCTTCAATATCTAGTGCGCAAATTGCTGAAACACGTCACAAGGAGGCGATTGCTTCTGCCGCAATAATTGGAGCGAAAGTCATTTGGATGGATTTTGATGATGAGTGGTTATTCGATAATAAGGAAACTCGCACAAGATTTATTGATGCAATTCGAGAAGCCCGTCCCGAGATTATGTTTGTTCTTAGTGAAAATGACTACCATCCCGATCACAGGCTGGCCGGCTCAATCGCGATTGACTGCCGCATCCCAGCCAGCGTTCCATTGGTGAAAACCAAATTCCCAGAGACACCGATTCCTACTGTTTTTATGATGGACACAATCATTGGAATTGGCTTTGATCCAGAATATTTCGTTGATGTGACCTCTGTTATGGATACAAAAGAAAAAATGCTTGCTTGCCACGTTAGCCAAATAGCATGGACGGCACACGTATTCGATACCGAATTTAGTGAGAATATGTTTGTTCACGCGCGATTCCGTGGAAGTCAATCGGGATATAAATACGCAGAAGGATTCAAACTTTTGCCCACCTGGCCACGTACTGGAGATGTAAGGCTCTTGCCAACCGGGAGAAAGTAGAAGTTAATTATGAAAATTGAGTCTGTAGATCTTTTCTATTTAAGAATGCCAGAAGTTCTAGATATCGGAGATGGAAGTCAAGATGCACTTGTTTTTCGCGTTAGAGCGGGAAATTATGAAGGCTGGGGCGAGGCCGTTGCTTCGCCGCTAACTTCAATCGCGAGTTGGATTGCACCGATGTCACATAGCGGATGTCATCCTGTAATTGACTCAGTACTGGGCGAAGAATTGAATTCACCGAGTGATATCGAAAGAATTGCTCGTAAGGTTAAAGACATTTCTTTTTATGGCATCATTCAAAGTGATTTGACCTTCTCGGGAGTAGAAATTGCGCTCTGGGATTTATTGGGCAGAGCCAGAGAAGTTCCGGTTTACCAACTACTGGGTTACAAAAAATCTGAACCAAAACTTCCCTATGCCTCAGTCTTATTTGGAGATAGTCCGGAAGAAACTCGCGAAAAAGCAGTTGCGATGCGGGCCGCAGGCTTTTCGGCAATGAAATTCGGTTGGGGACCTTATGGCCGCGGTAGCGTCGAAGTAGATGCAGCGCATGTCTTTGCTGCTCGTGAAGGAATCGGTGCTGATGCTCATTTAATGGTTGATGCCGGCACCATATTCGAGGAAGATCTTGAGGCTGCCTCCAAACGATTGAAAGATTTGGCTGAAGCAAAAGTCACATGGTTTGAAGAGCCAGTTTCAGCCGCTGCGGTTTCAATTTATAAGAAGCTCTCACAGATTAATCCCGCAGTTCCTCTTGCGGGTGGCGAAGGGGCACACAACGTATTTCAAGCGGAGGATTTAATTGCAAATGGTGGAGTCGGCTATATCCAAATAGATACTGGATACATCGGAGGAATCGCACCCGCCTTTAGAGTTGCTAATTTTGCTAAAGAGCGAGGAGTTCAATATGTAAATCACACTTTTACCTCCCACTCAGCACTTTCGGCATCGATGCAACCATATGCTGGAATGAAGAGCTCGCGCTTTGCTGAATATCCAATGGAGCCGAAACAACTTTGCGTTGAATTAAATGATTCTAAGATTTTGCCAGATAAAGATGGAATGATCTCAGTTCCTGAAAGGCCCGGCATAGGAATCCCATTTAGTATTTCTGCGATTAAGAAATATCTAGTAGATGTAGAAATAGTGGTGAATAAAAAAACCCTTTACCGCACGCCAGATCCTAAGTTCATCTAAACCCTTTTTGGATAACTACTGAGCAGCCTTAACGCTGCGAAGTAGTACCTGAGCGACATCCAGAACCTCTACATCACTTTCGCGCGCAACCATTCCATCGCCAACCATCACGCGACAGAACGGACAAGCAACTGCAACCTCATCAACACCAGTTGAAATTGCCTCATCTACGCGATTTAAGTTAATCCGCGTACCAATTTTCTCTTCCATCCACATGCGCCCACCGCCACCACCGCAGCAGAATGAGCGTTCTTTATTTCGTGGCATCTCTGTTACATCGCAACCAGATGCTTGCAATAATTCACGAGGGGGCGCATAGATCTGATTATGACGGCCCAAGTAACAAGGATCGTGATAAGTCAATTTCTTCTCACTCTTATGAGGACTTGGCTGCAGACGCTTTTCTTTAATTAAAGTATTTAACAATTGAGTGTGGTGCAACATCTCGAGTTCAAAACCACTTTGCGCATAATCACGACCGATTGTTGTAAAGCAATGTGGGCAGGTAACCACAACTTTCTTCTTGCCCTTTGGGCGGCCAGTAAAGACTTCATTGAAAGTTTCAATATTTTCTTTAGCCAGGATTTGATATAAGAATTCATTTCCAGAACGGCGTGCTGGGTCTCCGGTACAAGTCTCGCGCTTTCCAAGAACGGCAAAGTTAACGCCAGCCATATATAAAAGTTCTGCAACAGCCTTGGTGGTTTTCTTCGCGCGCTCTTCATAAGCACCGGCGCACCCAACCCAGAATAAATATTCGACTTCATCTGGCAAAACACCTTCAACGACGCGAACTGGGAAATCACATTCAGCGATCCAACCTTCGCGATCTTGTTTATTAGCACCCCAAGGGTTGCCAGCCTTTTCTAAGTTACGGAATGTGCCACCTAGTTCAGTTGGAAATTCCGATTCAACCAAAACTTGGAAGCGGCGCATATTTACAATGTGATCAACGTGTTCGATGTCGACCGGACATTCATTTACACAGGCACCACACGATGTGCAGGACCATAAAACATCCAATGAAATAGGGCTGTTTTCACCTACTAGGGCCTCACTTTCAACCACCTTGGCAAATGCGTGATCGCGCATCGCCATAATCAAAAGCTTTGGTGAAAGTGGCTTATCTGTGTGCCACGCAGGACATTGCGATTGGCAACGTCCACATTCGGTACAGCTGGTCATATCCAGCAGACCCTTCCAAGAAATATCTTGGCGATTACCTAGACCAAAGACATCATCTTCTGCTGGGTCTTCAAAGTTAATTGGTTTACCGTGTGACAACATTTCAGGAAGTGCGCCAAGGGATAAGCTGCCATCGCTGTTGCGCTTATAGTAAATGTTAAAGAAAGCTAGGAATCGGTGCCAAGCGATACCCATTGTGAAGTTGCTAGCGATAACAATAAACCAAGCCATGGACACGACGATCTTGGCAGTTGCCACATAGACAATCGCGCTCTCTATTGCGCCAACACTCAATCCTTTAAATACAAGAACTGCTGGCCAAGAAATTGCATAATGCCAATTCCAACTAGTTTCACCTTCGAGGGCACCTTCTAAACCACGAAGAGCAAAAACACAGAAAACAATGGCCAAGATGGTTGCCTCGATGTAATAAGCCTTACCCATGCCAGAGCCCGCAAAACGATTTAACATTCTAAATCTTGTGACTTGGCGAATACCAATTAAAGTAACAATTCCAACTCCGGTGGCAAGTGCGATAAATTCGGCGAAGAGTTCATAGCCAACCCAATGCCCAATAATCGGCAGAGTAAAACCAGGGTTAATAACTTGGCCGTATGCAGTCACCAAAGTTCCAAAGAGCGCGCCGAATCCGATCATTACAAACCAGTGTGCGATTCCGGTGGCAGTGAAGTTAAGCATCTTGGTGTGGCCCAAAATTTCTTTCAACATATTCTTTAGACGCGCACCACGATCATTGCTACGAGTTGGATCAGGTTGACCCTTGCGATAAAGGGCGACCAGCTGGGGAACTCGGATCGCGAGCAGGGCCACTGCGAAAACGGTGATGAGATAGGAAAGGCTGGCCAAGGCGATACGCATAAAGGCGAGGTTACCGAGGGGGGCGGGAATATGTGGGCTATGCGCTGAGTTATACGGGGTGGCTCAAACTTGAGTCGCTGCGACTCACTCTTTCGAGTAGTATCGACTCAGGTTAGGCCAACTTAACCCCAAATCGGGCTTGAGATGAGCGTGAATTTAACGAAGGAGCAATACAAATGGCTAGAGCAGTCGGAATCGACCTTGGAACAACAAATAGCTGCGTATCGGTACTCGAAGGTGGAGAGCCAACAGTTATCGCTAACGCAGAAGGTGCTCGCACAACCCCATCGATCGTGGCATTTGCTAAAAATGGTGAAGTCCTCGTCGGTGAAGTTGCTAAGCGTCAATCAGTGACGAACGTTGAACGCACAATTCGTTCCGTTAAGCGTCACATGGGTACTAACTGGTCAACAGATATCGATGGCAAGAAGTACACACCACAAGAAATTTCTGCACGTATTCTGCAAAAGTTAAAGCGCGATGCCGAGGCATACCTTGGCGAAAGCGTAACTGATGCGGTTATCACTGTTCCTGCATATTTCTCTGATGCAGAACGTCAAGCAACTAAGGAAGCTGGAGAAATTGCCGGACTTAATGTGCTTCGCATTATCAACGAACCAACTGCGGCAGCGCTCGCCTACGGTTTAGATAAGGCTGATCGAGAACAAACTATTTTGGTATTTGACTTAGGTGGTGGAACATTCGACGTTTCACTATTGGAAATCGGTGATGGCGTTGTTGAAGTTAAAGCAACTGCCGGTGATAACCACCTTGGTGGAGATGACTGGGATCAAATTCTGGTTGATCACTTGGTACAAACATTTGGTTCAAAAAATGGAATTGATTTAACAAAAGATAAGATGGCGATGCAACGTATTCGTGAAGCTGCTGAAAAAGCAAAGATCGAACTTTCATCATCTCAGCAAGCATCAATTAACTTGCCATACATCACAGTCGATGCCGAGAAGAACCCACTGTTCCTAGATGAAACAATGACCCGTGCACAATTCCAAACACTTACCGCACCACTGCTTGATCGCTGCAAGAAGCCTTTCCAGCAAGTCCTTAAGGACTCAGGGATCGCAATTGGAAACATCAAGAGCGTTGTACTAGTTGGTGGGTCAACTCGTATGCCAGCTGTCGTTGATTTAGTTCGCGATCTAACTGGCGGAAAAGAGCCAAATAAGGGCGTAAACCCTGATGAAGTCGTCGCAATTGGTGCCTCCCTTCAGGCCGGTGTTCTAAAGGGTGAAGTTAAAGACATTCTCCTTCTAGATGTCACACCGCTAACACTTGGTATCGAAACCAAGGGCGGAGTCATGACAAAGATGATCGAGCGCAATACAACTATTCCAACAAAGCGCAGTGAAATCTTTACAACAGCTGATGACAATCAACCTGCTGTTCAAATTCAGGTCTACCAGGGTGAACGTGAAATGGCTGCTTATAACAAGAAGCTAGGCATGTTCGAGCTAACTGGTCTGGCACCAGCACCACGTGGTGTTCCACAAGTTGAAGTTACCTTCGACATTGATGCAAACGGAATCGTGCACGTTGGCGCAAAAGATCTGGCAACTGGCAAAGAACAGTCAGTGACAATCAGTGGCGGATCTGCTCTTTCTAAAGAAGAGATTGATCGCATGATGGCGGACGCCGAATCGCACGCTGCTGAAGATAAGCAACGTAAAGAAGAGGCCGAGATCCGTAACAACGGTGACTCACTTGTCTACCAAACAGAGAAGTTCATTGCAGATAACACAGAGAAATTATCTGAAGGAGAAGCAGCCGAGAAGAAGGCAGAAGTTGAAGCAGCACTTGCTGAACTAAAGACTGATCTCGGTGGTGCTAACTTTGAATCGATTAAGGCAAATACCGAAAAGGTAGCAACCCTTAGCCAAGCACTCGGGGCTGCAATGTATGCAGCAGCAGGCGCTGCAGCTGGTGACGGTTCAGCAAATGAAGATGGCGTTGAAGATGCTGAAGTTGTCGAAGACGAGGGCGCTAAGTAATGACTGATCAAACAACAGAAGAAGTTGTTTCTGAAGTCGCTGAAGATGTAATCGTTGAGGCTGCCCCGGTTCAGGAAACTGATCCGGTGGCTGCTCTCACCGCTGATTTACAACGACTTCAGGCCGAATACGCTAATTACCGAAAGCGCGTTGAACGCGATCGCGTCCTGGCACATGAAATGGCTATCGGTGCGGTTTTAACCGAACTTCTGGCCACTCTGGATGACATTGAGCGCGCAACCGAACATGGCGAACTAACTGGTGGATTTAAATCTGTTTCAGATCAAATCACCGGCATTACAACCCGCTTAGGTTTGGAAAAATACGGAACTGCCGGTGATAAATTTGATCCACAAATTCACGAAGCGCTGATGCATGACACTGGCGCAGATGTTTTAGTTCCAACAGCGACCAAGATCTTGCAACCAGGATATAAATATAAAGAACGCATCCTGCGCCCTGCCCGTGTTGCAGTTACAGATCCAGCTACCGAATAACAATCTGCCATGGCCGCTAAAGATCTTTACGAAAAGGATTTCTATAAAATCCTCGGACTTGGCAAATCTGCCAGTGGTGATGAGATAAAGAAGAAATACCGTTCGCTAGCGCGCGAGCTTCATCCTGACAAAACAAAAGGTGATTCTGCGCTGGAAGAGAAATTCAAAGCGGTCTCTGAGGCATACGACATTTTATCTGACGGTAAAAAACGAGCAGAATATGATCAAGCGCGCGAGATGTTTGAACGTGGCGGCATGCGCACACCGCACGGTGGCCAGAATTTCCAAGGTGGAGATTTCGGTGACATGTTCGGTGGGGGTAACCCACAAGATATCTTCGCTAATTTATTTGGTGGCGGTGGACGTCGTGGTCCACGTAAAGGCCAAGACTTACAAACAGAGGCCACAATTACCTTTAAAGAAGCTGCTTTTGGCACAACTTTAGAACTTCGTTTATCTGCCGATGGCGGGCCATCACAAAATATTTCGGCGCGAGTTCCTGCTGGAGTAAATGATGGCGCGAAGATTCGCGTAAAAGGAAAAGGTTCTACGGGGGAAGCCGGCCCGGGTGACTTATTTATCTTGTTACATGTAAAGCCACACGCACTCTTCTCTCGCAAAGGTGAAAACATTGCAATTACAGTGCCAGTTTCCTTTACCGAAGCAGCACTTGGTGCAGATATAAAAGTTCCAACACTTACTGGTGAAGAAGTAACCCTGCGCCTTGCCCCAGGCACATCTAATGGACGAGTTTTGCGCGTTAAAGGTCGCGGCATTATTAAGGGCGCAACAACGGGTGACCTGCTTGTAACTGTTGAAGTGCAAGTACCAGCCAAACTTGAGGGTGCTGCGCTAGAGGCGTTGCAAAAATATGCTGAAGTTGTTGCTGAAAATGATGTGCGCGCTGAGCTAAAGAGTAAGGCGACTCAATGACAACAAATGAGAAAGATAACGAATCTCCAAATGATGATGCGGGACTTTATGTAATTTCAGTTGCCGCTGAGCTATCTGGTCTGCATCCTCAAACTTTGCGTCAATATGATCGCTTAGGTTTAGTTTCGCCAAATCGAACGATTGGTCGCAATCGCCGTTATTCACTTCGCGATATTGCATCACTTCGAATGGTTGGACGCTTAGTTGGCGAAGGAATTAATCACGCCGGAATTAAAAGAATTATTGAACTTGAGTCTGCGATGGCAAATATGGCTATTGAGGTTGCGCAATTGAGGATCGAAGTCGATGCTTTACTTAAAGATAATCCGCCAAAATCACTAGTTCTACGCAAGAAGAACGATGTGATCGTTTACAAAGAGGATTAAGCGCTCTTAAAAGCTTTTACTCGACCACTCCATTTGCCTAAGACTTTCTCGGCAGGAGTTTGTAGTACGTTTTCAATAACAGTTGAGTAAACGTCTCTGAAATCGGTCGTCACAGCTAAATCGCCATCGATTAACTTTGTGAGCGAAGGTTGATCTCCATACATTCCACCTTGCACGCGATCACCGATTAAGAACATTGGGCCAGCAGTTCCATGATCAGTTCCATCTGAACCATTGGCCTTTACGCGACGACCAAATTCGCTATAAACCATCACGGTGATGTCTTTTGAGCGACCAGATGCCTTCATCTGGCTCAAGAAATTAGTGATACTTGATGAGACCGTTCCAAGTAGCGCTGCCTGGGCATTTGCTTCATTGGCGTGGGTATCAAAGCCACCGAGTGAGACTGACCAAACTTTTGTTGGCGCACCTGCTGCAATTAACTTGGCAACGATATTTAGCTGCTGAGTTAGGTTGGAATCTCCGCCAGCATTTCCACCAGAAATTGTTGGCAAGTCATCGGCCGTTGGCGCAGGTTGCGAAAGAACAGGTGTGACGCTGCCAGAGACGCTAAATAAATTACGCATTGATGTTGCAGCAGCGGCAGATAATTTGCTGTCTTTTTGTGATGCTTTAGAAAGCCTCATACACGCATCACCGATGGCACCTTTTGGAATAGCTAGGCCACCTAAAGGAAGGGCGGAACCACTTTGCTTAGCACCGGCAAGAAGTGGTGGCAGAACTGAACCTAAACTAATTGCCATCATTGGATCGACCGCTTGGTTATCTAACCAACGCCCCAACCAGCCTGTACTTAAATGAGTTTGTGGCGAACCAGTCTGCCAAATAGCCATAGATGAGAAATGTGAACGATCTGGTTTTGGATAACCAACACCACGAACAATTGCCACCTTCTGCGCATCCCATAAAGTTTTAATTCCAGTCATTGATGCATTCAGCGCAAGGCCATCACTAAGTTGCAAAAGTGTTTCTGGTTTGTAATTTAGGGTTGGGCGAGCAGAATAATAATTTGAGTCTTGGAACGGAATTACGGTATTTAATCCGTCGTTGCCACCGTATAAAGAGACCACAACTAAAATTGGTGTACCAAGTGGCAGTGGACGAGTGATCGCAGCCTGCGCAATATCGTTCATCGACAAAACGCTCGCAGCCGTTGCAGCGGTTGCGGCGCCTGAGAACTTTAAGAACTGCCGTCTGGTGTATTTAGACATCCCCAGTTGTTCGGCTGACATTGTTGGAATCTCGTTCATGCGCTCACCACATATTCAGGACTACAGATTGCCAGGATTACTAAACGAGGAACCACATCGCGGACTTCGCGAAGTGCTGATGCAGTTCGCGGTGACCACTCAACAACTGCCAACAAGTCGGCTATATAAGCAGCGCGCTTTGCTGGAACTTGTGCCTCAATGGCTGATAGATCGGCTTGATTTACCAACCAGGTGGCAAAAGCTATGCGAAATTGCGCACTTGCCGAACTAAGCCAAGCTTCATCGGCAGGCCATCCACCAACATTTGGCGGCGAGAAAGGCACTTGCGATAACTTCTCAAGATAGCCGTGCATCTTTGTAAATGAATCAAGCTTCGATGGCGTAAGCGATAGCGCGCGACACACGCCAACAAACCATTCAACAGGTGATTTAACTATTTCATATTTGGGGTTAGCAAGATCTGCACTGTTGATTAAAGCTGATAAGACGGGCGCTATCTCACGACCTGCGAAAGCGTTAATCATTGAGTGGTTAGCTGGCAGTGGCTGTTGTGATGAAATAAATCGATACCAAATACGCTCGGCGATGAATTGTGCGCAATTTGGTTGGCTAACTAAGTGCGCGATCGCATCTTCTGGAGCCATCACGGCGCTCTTGCCTAAAACAGTCACAGATTTTGTATCACGACGTCTCTCGTTATAAACAACAGTGCCAGAACTGCGCGAGACTTGATAACCGGTAAATGCGCGGGCTAACTCTTTAACATCGGTTTCGGTATATCTATTAACGCCAAGTAAGAACAACTCCATCATCTCGCGTGACAAGTTTTCATTTGGCGCTTTAACTGTGTTTTCCCCGCCATCTAACCAAACCTGCATTGCACCATCAGAGAACATAGCTTTAGAGAATTCAGTAAAGTTTCCGGTGGCATACTTTCGAAAAGTTTGATTCTGCGCCATCATCGGCATCGCATAGTTTACTTTTCCAATGGAAGTTGCCCAATGTCCGTGCCAGAACCAGACCATCTTCTCTTGCAACGCTTTGTTAGTTGCCACCATCTGGTCTAACCACCAGAGTTCGATATTTTCATTTTGTGATCGCAGTTGGCGCGCAAAGATAATAATTTCAGGGGTATTTGGCTCTGGACGCTTTCCTAAATCAGTGACCACAGGAAGAGCAACTGCGCCAGAATCAATTGCGGGTGGATTTAAAAAGCTCTGCTTAGTTGCGGCCACACCTGCTTTGAGCGCTTGGGTAAATTCCCCAGGGCGAGGCCCAAAGCCAAAGCGGTTATATAACCGCGCTAGTTCTAAGCGTTTTAGATCCACCCCGCGAATGTAGGGTGAATTGCTTAACAATGTAAGGTTGCCACATGAACTCACACCAACTTCTCCGAGAAGAGATAGTAAACAAGGCTGTTGTGCACGGAAAAGTGATTTTATCCTCCGGAAAAGAAGCCGATTATTACGTTGATCTGCGTCGTGTGACCTTAGACCACATTGCAGCACCGCTGGTTGGCGAAGTTATGTTGGAGCTAACTAAAGATTTGGATTACGAGGCCGTTGGCGGCCTAACCCTTGGGGCAGATCCTGTAGCAACTGCGATGATGCATGTGGCTGCGCGTAGCGGTCAAAAGATTGATTCTTTTGTAGTTCGCAAGGCAGAGAAAGCTCATGGTCTGCAACGTCGCATCGAAGGACCGGACGTTGTCGGCAAACGCGTTTTAGCAGTTGAAGATACTTCAACAACTGGTGGTTCAGTATTAACAGCCGTTGCAGCGCTCATTGAGGCCGGCGCGATCGTGGTTGGCGTTGCTGTAATTGTCGAACGCGGTGCCAAGCAGGCAATTCTGGATGCCGGCTATGAATACCGCGCAGCTTATTCTTTAGAAGATCTAGGCCTTTAATTAACTCAAGTGGCGCTTAGTGCGCCACTCGCGAAGTATTTCAATTCCGACTGGGATTACGCTAACCAAAATAATTAGCCCAACTACTGGCAGTAAGTATTTATCAACGCTGCCTTCAAGTCTTTCACCTAAGTAATACCCAGCAATAATTAAGCCGTCGGTCCATAAAAGGGCGCCAACACAGTTCCATAAAAAGAATTTCGAAGCTGGCATCTTTATAACGCCACACATTGGATTAATCAGGGTTCTCACAAAAGGAATAAAGCGCGCCAGAACCAGAGCTTTGCCCGTGCCATATTTATTTAGCCAACGCTCAGTAGATTTGACCTTTTTCTGATTGAAAACACGGCCATCGGGGCGATCAAAGAGTTTTACGCCATATTTGGCACCGATTAAGTAACCAGTCTGCGAGCCAATGATTGCAACCAACGGGGCACCGATCAACAAAGCCACAATATCGATCTGAACGCCATCAAAGACTTTAGCGGCAGCCCCAGATGCGCCAATGCCGGCAAGAAAGAGAAGTGAGTCGCCCGGGAAGAAGAGGCCAATTAAGAGGCCGGTCTCCATGAAGATGATCGCCAAGATGCCGACCAAACCAAGGGTCGAGATGATCGAATGGGCGTCAAAGAGGTTCACTGAAAGATTCATCGCCGTAAGGTTAGCCGACCTGCGAGGTACGCCCTAGCGGAAAAAATTTACATATAAGAGGTATATCCCCCTAATTTTGGTATTTCGGGGTGGGTTATGCGTAAACTCTCGCCATCTTAGTGTCCGACATCGAATGGACGCCCTGACTCTCCAACGGAGGAGAACCAATGCGAGCATCTGCCGCCCTGTCCAATGTGCAAGTAACCGGCACAAACCTAAATATCACCTATGTGGTCCTAGCGATTTCACTTCTCGCACTTGCCATCGCCTGGGTGTTGCGCGCCCAAGTCTTGGCGGCAAACGAAGGCACGGAGAAGATGCGCGAGATCGCCGAAGCCGTGCAAGAAGGAGCCGCCGCTTATCTTGCGCGCCAGTTCCGCACACTTTCATATTTCGTAGGAATTGTTTTCTTCCTACTCTTCGCACTCCCTGCCGACACAACATCAATTCGCGTTGGTCGCTCGCTCTTCTTCCTTATGGGCGCTGGTTTCTCAGCACTCGTTGGTTATAACGGTATGTGGCTAGCGGTTCGCGCAAATGTGCGCGTTGCTGAAGCAGCTCGCCAAGGCAGTGCCGAAAAGGCAGTGCAGATCGCATTCCGCACCGGCGGCGTTGTTGGTATGACAACCGTTGGTCTTGGACTAATTGGCGCAGCGGGTGCCGTAGTTATCTTCCGTGAAAATGCACCAACAGTTCTAGAAGGTTTCGGATTTGGCGCTGCCATGCTTGCCATGTTTATGCGCGTTGGTGGCGGAATCTTTACTAAGGCTGCCGATGTTGGCGCCGACCTAGTTGGTAAAGTTGAAAAAGGAATTCCAGAAGATGACCCACGCAACCCGGCAACAATTGCAGATAACGTCGGTGATAACGTCGGTGACTGCGCCGGTATGGCTGCTGACTTGTTCGAGTCATATGCCGTAACACTTGTTGCCGCTCTTATCTTAGGTAAGGCTGCTTTCGGTAACGAAGGTTTGATCTATCCACTTATCGTTCCAGCAATCGGAATTCTTACGGCAGTAATTGGTATTTTCCTTACCAAGTTGCGCTCAACCGATAAGTCAGCGATGACCGCTATTAACCGATCATTTTTCTTATCAGCAATTATTTCTGCAGGCCTAACAGGTCTTGCCACATTTACCTACCTACCTGCCAAGTTTGATCAACTAACAAACTTCTCACCTAAGGTTCTAGCCGATGCCGGCAATATCAATCCACGTGTTCTTGCATTTGGCGCAGTTCTAATTGGTATCGCACTAGCTGCAGCAATCCAGGTGCTCACCGGCTTCTTCACCGAAGTTGGCAAGCGCCCAGTAAATGATGTTGCAGCATCATCACAAACAGGGGCTGCAACAGTGCTTTTGGCTGGTATTTCAGTTGGTTTTGAATCAGCTGTTTACTCAGCGTTATTAATCGCAGCATCTGTATTCGGTGCCTTCTTGCTCGGTGGCGGATCGATCACGCTCTCACTCTTTGCTATCGCAATTGCAGGTACTGGTTTGCTAACAACTGTTGGCGTGATCGTTGCGATGGATACCTTTGGACCAATTTCAGATAACGCCCAAGGCATTGCAGAAATGTCAGGAGACGTTAAAGGTGAAGGCGCAAAGATTCTTACATCACTAGATGCCGTTGGTAACACAACTAAGGCGATCACCAAGGGAATTGCAATTGCAACGGCAGTACTGGCTGCAACCGCGCTCTTTGGCGCGTTCACCGATGCCATCAAGGAAGCAGTCATCAAGGCTGTTGGTGAAGGCAAAGATGTCGCACTTCAATACCAAGGCGTGCTTGATGTTGCAGATCCACGCAACCTAGTTGGTCTAATCATCGGCGCAGCCGTTGTATTCCTCTTCTCAGGTCTTGCGATCAACGCGGTCTCTCGCGCAGCGGGCGCTGTTGTTATGGAAGTACGTAACCAGTTCAAGTTGCACCCAGGAATTATGAAGGGCACTGAAAAGCCTGAATACGGTCGCGTTGTTGATATCTGTACTCGCGATTCACTTCGCGAACTTGCAACTCCAGGACTACTTGCAGTTATGGCACCAATCGCAGTCGGCTTCGGTCTTGGCGTTGGCGCACTAGGTGCCTACCTGGCTGGCGCAATTGGCACCGGAACACTTATGGCTGTCTTCCTTTCAAACTCAGGCGGTGCTTGGGATAACGCAAAGAAGATGGTTGAAGATGGCAGCTATGGCGGCAAGGGCTCTGATGCTCACGCAGCAACCATCGTTGGCGACACTGTTGGAGATCCATTTAAAGACACTGCCGGCCCTGCAATTAACCCACTTATCAAGGTTATGAACTTGGTTGCGCTCTTGATTACTCCTGCAATTGTGAGTTTCGCACTTCCAACGCAAGCCAGCACATCAAAGATCATCGCACTCGTTGCAGTCTTGCTTATCATCGGTTCGCTAATTCGCAACCGTCGCCAAGCAACTTCTATTGAGTACTAAGTAAAAAGAACTTCCCCACTTAGGACGCAATGGCAAAAGAGTTTAAGAAGCTGGTGATCGTTGAATCACCAGCAAAGGCGCGCAAGATTGGCGAATACCTCGGCGATGGTTTCATCGTCGAGGCTAGCGTCGGCCATATTCGCGACTTGCCACAGCGCGCTGCCGATATTCCTAAAGAGGTCAAAAAACTTGCCTGGTCTAAAGAGGGTGTGGATATCGAAAATGATTTCGCACCTTTATATGTAATCAACCCCGATAAGCGCGCCAAGGTTGCCGAACTTAAAGAGTTGATGAAAGAGGCTGATGAACTATTGCTGGCAACGGATGAAGACCGCGAAGGCGAAGCAATCGCTTGGCACTTAGTTGAAGTTCTTGAACCAAAGATCCCAATTAAGCGAATGGTCTTTAACGAGATCACCAAAGAGGCAATTAAGGCCGCGGTTGTTAACACACGCGATCTTGATTACAACTTAATTGATGCCCAAGAAACCCGCCGTGTGCTCGATCGCCTTTTCGGTTATCGCCTTTCACCGGTTCTATGGAAGAAAGTTATGCCACGTATTTCGGCAGGTCGCGTGCAATCGGTTGCCACAAAGCTAATCGTTGAAAAAGAGCGCGAACGCATGGCCTTTATCTCATCCTCTTGGTGGGATCTAAACGCAACATGCGAACTCGGCTTCACCGCAAGGCTACTTTCAGTTGAAGGCAAGAAAGTGGCGTCAACAAGTGACTTTGGGGCAGACGGTGCGGTCAAAGAAAAGTCACTTGAAAATATCCTTCTCCTTGATGAG
>CANLHI010000023.1 GCA_947490845.1 Actinomycetota bacterium
CATCTGAACGCGGATTCCATCTTGGGTTGAGGTAATAATTGCGCCAGCATGTGCCAACTTCTCCAACATAACTTCCATGTGGTCAGCGCGTGCACCATGAATTGTGATGTCACCTTGCGTCATAGCTGCAGCAAATGCCCACGTGCCAGCGATGATGCGATCTGTAACCGTGGCGTGATCTGTTGGATGAAGTTCTAAAACACCAGTGATCTTAATTGTTGGTGAACCCAAGCCTTCGATCTTTGCACCCATCGAAATTAAGAATTCGCCGAGATCAACTAGATCAGGTTCGCGGGCTGCGTTATCGATCGTTGTTACACCCTTTGCCAAGACTGCGGCAGTCATTAAGTTTTCAGTTGCTCCAACGCTTGGGAAGTCTAAATCAATAGTTGCACCCGTCAAACCATTTGGCGCTTCAGCTATTACATAACCGTGTTCCACGTGTGCTTTAGCACCGAGTGATTCCAAGCCCTTTATGTGAAAATCCAAACCGCGTGAACCAATTGCATCTCCGCCAGGTAAGGCAACTTCGGCAAGGCCGATACGAGCAACCAAAGGACCGAGCACGTTAATTGATGCGCGCATCTTGCGAACTAAGTCATAGTCAGCGCGGTGTTGTGGGGCCGCCGGAACTTCGACTGTTACAACGGAACCAACGTGGGCCACCGTGCAACCAAGTCGAGTGAGAAGATCTGACATAATTTCGACATCGGCAATATCGGGAACGTTGCGAATTGTGGTCTTTCCAACGGCTAATAAGGAGGCGGCCATTAACTTCAGTACCGAATTCTTGGCGCCAGTAACAGTTACTTCGCCCTTAAGGCTGGCTCCGCCGACGATGCGGAAGCGATCGCTGGTTGTGTTGCCCGAAGATGCCATAAGCCAAGTCTACTTATAAGGTATAGCCATGGTTAATTTAACGCGTATTTACACAAAGACCGGCGATGACGGATCAACTTCTCTCGGAGATATGAGCCGCACCTCAAAAAATGATTCACGTCTTGAGGCATATGCCACAGTTGATGAAGCAAACTCAACTATTGGCGTTGTAATCGCAACGGATGAGTTAACCGATGAAATTCGTGCACTTCTGATCCGAATTCAAAATGATTTATTCGATGTTGGTGCCGACCTTTGCACGCCAGTAATTGATGCGCCAGCCTTTGAACCACTTCGCGTTCTGGAGTCACAAGTTACTTATCTAGAAGAACAGATCGATAAGTACAACGCCGATCTAGAACCACTTCGTTCATTTGTATTGCCATCTGGCACACCGGCTGCTGCTCACCTGCATGTGGCCCGCACAGTTGTGCGTCGCGCAGAACGCCGTACTTGGGCAGCAATTCATGGTTTCGGAACTGGCGTTAATCCGCTAACTGCCAAATATCTAAACCGTTGCTCTGATCTACTCTTTGTTTTAGCACGAGTTGCTAATAAGAAAATAGGAGATCAGCTCTGGGTTCCCGGAGCAAACCGCTAACTCTTTAGTACAGCGCGCGCAATCTTTTCATCGCGCTCAAATACATATAGGCGAGGACCATCTTTAGTCTGAGCCAGCGTTGCTTTTATTTGAGACTCCGTTAATTTCAAGCGCAGAAGTTCTCCCTCAATGTGATTACTAGGGGATGCGATCACTACAAGTGCGCCGTATTCATCTTCATTGCCAATTATGGGAGTGCGCTCTATAACTGATTTGCCGCGTTTAAAAGCCCAGATCAAGATTAGCGAGAGTAGTCCTACTGCAAAAAATCCACCAAAACTGGAGAGAAAGAGCCCGTTATTTATTCCACCCAGCATCATTAACCTTCAGACTTCTGATATTCAGTATTCGGGATTGGACCAGATGGTTCACTTTGATTGCAGTCGGCATTTATATTTGTGACTATTTGGCCTGAACCAATTAGTTCAGGTGTAACCATAAGAATCGTTACTAGTTGTTTAGCGGCGCTGCGAGTGACTGATACGGAAACAGTGCCGAAGGTCTTTATTGTGCGATCTTCGGCCGATGTTGCACCGACCACATCCCCGGTGACTTTCCACCAGCGGCAACCAGTCTCTGATGCCACGATTACGGCGCCGCAAGTGAATTTAGTGCAATCCTTAATTTGTGAAGCAAGCGTTGTTTTGGCTGACAAAATACCGATCAACTCTTTGGTATTTGGAACCTTCAGATACATCTTTGTTTCACCAAGTGGATCAGTTTTAAATCCCGCAGGTGGCCACTTTGGTGAAGGCGAAGGTGAGAGCTTGACGTTCTTCTTCTTTTTCTTCGCCGGCGCCTTCTTCTTAACCGGCGCCTTCTTACTGGGGCTTGCCTTAGGAGTTGGCGTTACTTTCTTTGTAGTACTTGCCTTGGGCGTTGGTGTGGGGCTCTTTGTCGCAGCCGTTGCTGGACCAGCCGTGATCGTCAAACCAAGTGCGAGAGCAAGGGCTAATTTTTTAGATTTAATCATCGCTGGTCATCCCACTTAAATGTTCGTATTGAGATAAACAAGCCAGCAATTAACCAAGCCAAGATGATTATAAATGTGCGACCAGTTTCCCAACTGCCAGCGACTTCGCGGGCGGCAAATGAATCTGGCAAGAAAACCGAGCGCATTCCCTGAGTCATCCATTTGAGGGGAAAGATTGCAGCGACTTGCTGCATCCAGCCCGGCAAGTCAGTGAAGACAAAGAAGACACCGCTAAAGAATTGCAAAACAATCACGACTGGGGAGACAACAGCAGATGCGCCGCGACCACTTTTTGGAATAACTGAAAATGCGATACCTAGCGCGGTTGATGCGGCGCTGCCTAGCAAAATTAACCAGGTGAAGGTAAACCATTTGGCGGGATCGGTTGGCAAGTTAACGCCAAAGAAAAGGACTCCGGCGATTAATAGTAGGAAGACTTGAATCAACATCGTGACAAAGACAACGATTACTTTGCCAATGAAGTAGCTAGATGCTGGCATTGGGGTGCCACGCAAGCGTTTTAGAGTGCCAAAGTCACGTTCCACCGGAATCATAATCGCCAACTGTTGGAAGCCAGTGTTCACAAGGCCCGATGCGATCATTCCGGCAACGAAATATTGGCTAAAAGTTACGCCATCGGTTAACTCATTTGTGAAAACTGAGCCAAAGATGCCAAGTAACATAATTGGAAAAGCTATTGTGAAAACAACTGATTCGCGTTGGCGCATAAATTGTCTTAGCTCAAGGCCGCCACGAGCAATACCGATGGTAAGGGCGCTTGGAACTTTATTCTGACTCATCATCGCCCCCGATCATCTCTAGGTAGATATCTTCAAGTGAAGCGCGCTTGACTGTTAGTTCAGGAATTTCACCTGGAAAATCGGCGGAGAGTTTGCTGATTAACGCTGTTGGGTTATCGGTCTTCTCAGATTTAGGACCGCTAGCACTTAGCCACGAGACGGTGGCGAGTGAAGTTGCGCGTCCGCCAAGAAGTGCTGGCGTTGAGATTTCAATTATCTGGCCCTGGCTGATTACACCAACCCGATCAGCCAGTGCTTCGGCTTCATCTAGGTAATGCGTGGTGAGCAAAATAGTTGTTCCCGTTTTTCTTAAATCTTGGATTAGCGCCCAAAATGCGCGACGCGCTTTGGGATCAAAACCTGTAGTTGGTTCATCTAAGAATAGAAGTTCAGGTGATCCAATGATTCCAAGTGCCACATCTAAACGGCGGCGTTGGCCGCCCGATAAGGTGCGAATTAGCTCTTTAGATTTTTCAGATAGCCCCACCGCAGCCACAACTTCATCAACATCTCTTGGGTTGGCATAATATTTTGCAAAATGTTCAATCGTCTCTTGCACTGATAAATCACCAGCATCAGAAGTTGATTGCAAAACAATACCGATGCGGTTGCGCCAATTGCGCCCGGCCGATCCTTTGATAGAAGGGTCTGTATCTAGTACCGAGACTTCTCCGCTATCGCGAGTGCGAAAACCTTCCAGGATTTCAACGGTAGTTGTCTTTCCTGCGCCGTTGGGGCCAAGGAGTGCAAAAATCTCGCCCTGTGCGATTGTTAAATCGATACCAGCAACTGCCTGGGTGGAGCCGTAGCTCTTCTTTAGGCCACGGACAGATATCACGTTGCTCATATGGCTACCTTGCCACATTGTTGGCAAAAGTGCGAGAAAATACCTCCATGAGCCCACGCCGTAATTTTCCAAAGGGTCGCAGGCCAAAGAGTGATGATCGCGATATCGCTACATCAAATCAAACTATTGAAGAACATGCAGATGGTGATTTTATTGTTCGAAAGATCACAGGTTCTAGTTCCAATAAACCTTATCGCTGCCCAGGTTGTGATCAAATAATTCCGATGGCAACTCCACACACAGTTGCATGGATGGATGGCGATGAAGATGGACGCCGCCACTGGCATAACGCATGTTGGGCAAAGCGAACTAATCGCAGACCCAATACAGAGCGCACACGCAATGCCCCGCGCTTTTAATTTAAAATACTAGACTCGTGCACATGTTGGAGCCAGTAAGACCAAGCACTGTATTGCCGGCGCATCGCACTCCATTTACAGTAAAAACATCTGATGGGCAAACTTTGGTTTGTGAAGTATCAGCTCCACTAGAAAATTACACAGGCGCCATTCTTTGTTTACATCCCCTGCCAACTGCAGGCGGAATGATGGATAGCCATGTTTATAAGAAGGCAGCCAATCGCTTGCCCGCAATGGCGGGAATAGAAGTAATTCGCTTCAATACTCGTGGCACATCAAGTGAGGCTGGAACAAGCACAGGTGAATTTGATAACGGAGTATCTGAAAAATTCGATGTTGAAGCGATGATGGCCTACTGCTTGGACACGTTGAAGTTAGAAAATCTTTGGGTTGTTGGGTGGTCATTCGGAACAGATCTAGCGCTGCGTCACGCTAAAGATCCAAGAGTAAAAGGATTGATTCTTCTCTCTCCACCCCTTCGCACGTCTGATCTTTCCGATCTGCAATATTGGGCTGCCGATGGGCGCCCTGTAATAGCGCTAGTTCCTGAATTCGATGATTATCTACAACCACCACAAGCGATTGAACGATTTAAACCGTTAACACAAGTAGAGATAATTCCTGTCGAAGGTGCAAAACACCTCTGGGTTGGGGAACCGGCGGTTTATCGCGTGCTGAGTGAGATTACGAAAATTATTGCGCCAGGTTGCTTACCGTTACCGACTGAGATTTAAGAGTTATCTGCCCTCGGGAAAACAACTTCATCAATAATCAAAATAATTGATGCAGCGATTGGCACTGCCAGCAAGCCGCCGATGAGTCCGAGCAGTGATGATCCGATTAGCGCAGAGATAATTGTTACGGCGCCCGGAAGTGCAAGGGTGCGCTTCATTATCCGCGGTGTAACTACGTAGTTTTCAACTTGCACATAAACAACGTATGCCAGAAATGCGACCAACCCAATTGAAACTGATTGAGTTAAAGCGATGATGGTGACCACAGAGCCGCCTATGAAATGGCCGATAAGTGGAATAAGACCACAGACAAGGACGATCATGGCAATTGCAATTGGCGAAGGAAGAGATAGAACAAGGGAAAGTGCAAAAACAAATGTTGCTGCCATGAAGGCAATTGCTATCTGACTTCCGACGAATGAACCGACTCTTGCGATTATTGCGTTAGTAAGTAGCGAAAGACGTTCTCTGCGGCTAGCTGGAGCAAAGCGAACTCCCAGCTCAACCATTTGTGGAAGTGAGGTGATGAAATAGAGAGTCAGAATTAGAATTGTTAGAGCAGAGAAAGCCCCCGAGAGAACAGATTTTCCAACACCAATTACGCCTCCAAAAGCCGAGATAATTAGCGTTCCATCAGCGGTGACTTCCTTTAACTTAGCCTGCAAAGTATCGATCACGCCGAATTGTTCATTTAAGTTGGCAATGGTTGCGTTATTTTCTAAATCGGATAACAAAGTTGGCGCGGTATTAATCAAGTTTGTGCCTTGAGATAGCACTGGTGGGACAACTACGGCGATAAAGAATCCAGTAAATAGGATTACTGAAACGAAAATAATGGCAACAGCATTGGCTCGAGAGAGGCCACGACGTTGGATTGCGACAACTGCTGGATTCAAGCCTGTTGCAAGGAAGAGGGCAACGATTATCAAGACAAATATCTGGCTCGTGCTGGCAAGTGCTCGTAACAAGACGATTGCAACTAAAGCTCCTAGCGTTGCAACAAATCCGAAATAGAAGGGATGTGATCTATCTATCGGATTTCCTTGAGTACCGAAATTTGTTGGTGCTGCGTTTGCCTTAGGTTTACGTTTAATACGATCGCTCATAGCCATGTGGCCTATTCTAAAGCGATATCCTTGCCTTATGGCGATGCGCATTACGGGATTAGGCGAGGAAATCGCCGCAGTAACTGGGCTGCCGTGGCAAGTAAATTTGGAAGAGTGGCCGGAAGATCCAGCCCTTGCAGAAAAGCGCGGTATTTCCAGACACATTGTGCGCCTTGTCCGGTCAACTGATGATCCGGATTCAGAAGTCTATGCAGTTAAGGAAACAGTCTCAGAGTTTGCCAACCGCGAATACAAGGCGCTGCGTGAGCTGGCACAGTTAGGTGCCCCTAGCGTTCAAGCGATCGCGGTAATTGAAGGGCGCACAGATAAAAGCAATGAAGAATTACCCTGCGCACTCGTCACTCGTTTTCTACCGTACTCATTGCCATATCGCGTTCTGCTCAGCGGCAAAGAGGTAACAGCAAATGACATAACCATGATGGCAAATGCCCTCGCGCTCTTATTGGTGCAATTACACCTGTTGGGTTTTTGGTGGGGCGACTGCTCACTTTCAAATACTTTATTTCGCCGCGATGCCGAAGCCTTTGCCGCCTACCTAGTAGATGCCGAAACAGGTGAGTTTCAAAAGTCTCTCAGTGATGGACAACGTGAACATGATTTAGAGATTGCCCACTTTAACGTGGCAGCCGAGCTGGAAGATTTGGCTCTGTCCGGAGTTCTCTATCCAGGTATGGATCCAATTCGAGCCAGTGAAGCAGTTATCAAGCGTTACCACCGTATTTGGAAAGCGCTTAAGGAGCGACAAGTACTTGATCCAAAAGATCGTCATGCCGTCGAACGAGCGATGCGTCAGCTGCATGATTTAGGTTTTGCTGTTGATGAAGTTTCAGTATCACTCGATGGCGAATCACAAAAACTCTTCTTCCAGCCAAAACTTGTGGCACCTGGCTATCACCGAAATCGCCTGCGTGAATTAACTGGACTTGAAACCGAAGCGCTTCAGGCAAAACGATTGTTGGCAT
Source organism: Actinomycetota bacterium (assembly GCA_947490845.1). Classification (GTDB taxonomy): domain Bacteria; phylum Actinomycetota; class Actinomycetes; order Nanopelagicales; family Nanopelagicaceae; genus Planktophila. Next base: position 7,283 of record CANLHI010000023.1, read on the forward strand.
CCCTTGATCGCTTCCGCGGTCGGGAAGAGAATCCAAAGCCTCCAATTGCTGATTCTGCACGTCGCTGGCTTAATGAAACTTATCGTCCAATTGTTGAGATGATTCCACAGAATTTAGAAGGAAGAATTGAAGAAGCACAGTTTTTCCATGAAGTACTAGAACATCGCTGGTATTTAAGTGAACGTGAAGGCCACGATGTTGGACTAACATTTGCAGCACAATCATATGTAGCTGATGTGATGCCATTTAGAAGCGATTCCGGATCAGATATGGGAGCTAGAAAATGACTTTGCCTCCTAACTTTGGACGCGCTGTTGATTTAAGTTCTCTCGGAAAACCAAAGCCTGAGGCAGCTGGACCAATGCCCGGTGTTGAAATCACTCCGGAAAATCTAAGTAACCATTTTCTAGCCCTATCAAAAGCAAAGCCAGTTGTTCTAATTTGTTGGTCGCCTCGTTCGCCTGAATCTCAAGAAGTAGTAGCAACTCTTGGAAAGTTAGCGCTGGCCGATCAAGATACTTGGGCGCTCGGTCACGTAGATGTTGATGCTCAGCCTCAGGTTGCCCAAGCGTTGCAGGTACGCACTGTGCCATTTGCGGTAGCAATTATTAATGAGCAGATGGTTCCGCTCTTTGAGCAGGCATACCCTGAAGAACAGATCAGAATGGTGATAGATAAAGTCTTAGCACTCGCCGCAGAACAAGGAGTTGGTGATGCTCCAGTTGAAAAGATTGAGCCCGAGGAAGAAGAAGCGCTCACAGCGCTAGATGCGGGTGACTTTGCAACAGCAGAGGCGGCTTATAAAAAATTGTTAGCGCGCAAGCCAGGGGATTCCTTTGCAACCTTGGGACTTGCTCAAACGCAACTTTTGGCTCGCACCGAATCCCTAGATGGCGCAAAGATTATGCAAGACGCGGTTTCTGCTCCAGATGATGTGCAGATACAGATGCAGTGTGCGGATATCGAAGTTGTCAGTGGCTATCTGGAACCAGCATTTGCTCGCTTGTTGCGCATTATTCAACTCCTTGATGGCGTAGACCAAAAAGCCGCAAAAGATCGTTTGCTTGAATTATTTGCACTGGTTGACCCAGCAGATCCACGTGTTATTAAGGCGCGAGCAGCGCTAGCAAACGCACTATTTTGATGCGCGCTATTTCTCCTAAGTCAGAATCTAGACAACTACAGATACTCTTCTTTATCTTCGCCATATTTATTATGGCTTGGGTCCCAAGATTTCCTGAGGTTAAAGCCAACCTTGGATTAAGCAACGGTCAATTCGGCACCTTAATTAGCACGGGAACTTTTGGAGCGCTGGCCAGCCTCTTCTTTACCGGTCATATTGTTCACAAATTTGGTTCTAAAATAGTAATTCTTGGAAATACAGTTTTAATTACCTTAGTTTTCATTTCTATAGTTCAGACGAAGTCACCGGCCTTGTTCCTAGCGCTAAATGTGGCACTGGGTTGGGCAATTTCGGGTTTTCATATTGCAATTAACGCTCAGGCATTTCACTCTATTGAGCGCGTAAAAGATTTAACGATTGCTCGTCTGCACGGCATCTGGGCACTTGGTGCTCTCTGCACAGCGATTATTTCTGGACTCGTTGTTGATCATATTAGTTTGGCACTTCATGTTGGTGGAATTACAGTTGCGATGGCGATGATTGTTTTTGCCTCTGTTTCTAAGTTATCTCCCGTTTTAATCAAGGCAAATGAAGAGAAAGAGCAGCATTTGCCTCTTCGCACATTGATCACATCATTTAGGGTTGATTGGTTAATTAGTGGCGGACTTATTTGCGCAGTGTTTCTAGAATTCTCTGCTGGTGACTGGTCTGCCATCTTTACCAAAGAACGGATCGGCGTTAGCGCAAGCCTGGCAGCCCTTCCTTATATCTGCTTCATGATTGCGATGATTTCGGGCAGACTTGGCGCTAACCGAATTACTAAACGTTTTCACATCCATCACACCGTTAGATTCTTATCTTTATTCGGTGGATTTGGGTTTATTACATTTATCGCACTAGCTGTGAATATCCCTAGTGAACATAAATACTGGGCTCTTGTTGCCACTTGTTTTGCTTTTGCTTTCGCAGGAGCAGGATCATCGCTGATGGCTCCAACTTTTTATACCGCCGGCAATAAACGCTCAAATTTGCCAAGCGCAGTTGTTGTTGGTCAGTTAGGCGTCGTAAATAGCGTCGCTATTTTCATTCTCAAAGCCTGCGTTGCTTGGACGGCTCAATTCACCGGATCTTTAGCAATTGCTCTAACTATTCCAGCTTTGATGCTGGCAGCCACTGCCTTCTTTGCGCGCGCAGTGAAGGCAGATTAAAAACTCTTAACCAGAGCCTTCGGTATTGCCCGGGTCTGCCGCGTTAATGTCATTGATCTGATACTTATTAATAGCATCCTGCACAACACTTTGCTTAACTTCGCCAACTTTGGCAAGGGAGGCAAGTGTTGCGATCACGATTGATTCAGCATCGACTTTAAAGTGGCGACGTAGCGCACCGCGAGTATCTGAAAGACCAAAGCCATCTGTTCCAAGTGAGGCAAATTCTTGTTCCACCCATGGAGCAACTTGATCTTGAACTGCGCGCATGTAATCACTTACTGCGATGACCGGACCTTCTGCGCCGCGTAATTTGCTAGTTATATATGCGGTGCGTTGGTTTGATGGGTTCAGTAAGTTGTGGCGATCCACAGCTAGACCATCACGACGAAGTTCATTCCATGATGTAACAGACCAGACTGATGCGTTAACGCCCCAATCAGATTCAAGCAGCTTTGCAGCCTTAAGCGCCCAGTTCATGCCAACTCCGGATGCCAAGATCTGCGCATTCTTCTTACGCTGCTTGCCAGCACCTTGGTAGAGATAAATTCCCTTTAGCAAACCTTCGATATCTAGGTTTTCGGGTTCAGCAGGTTGCGTGTAAGGCTCGTTGTAAACAGTTAAGTAGTAATAAACATTCTCACTATTTTCACCATACATACGACGCAGACCGTCTTTAACAATGTGTCCAAGTTCGTAGGCAAATGCTGGATCGTATGCAACAACTGCCGGGTTTGTTGAAACTAGAAGTGGTGAATGGCCATCTTCATGCTGCAAACCTTCACCATTTAGCGTGGTGCGCCCGGCTGTTGCACCAACTACAAAGCCGCGGACCAATTGATCTGCCGCAGCCCAGAAAGCATCACCTGTGCGCTGGAAACCGAACATTGAGTAGAAGATGTAAATCGGAATCATTGGTTCATCGTGCGTTGAATAAGAAGACCCAACTGCGGTAAATGAGGCAACAGATCCAGCTTCGTTAATACCTTCATGCAAGATCACACCAGATGTTGATTCCTTATAGGAAAGCATTAGTTCACGATCGACCGATTTGTACTGTTGGCCATGTGGTGAATAAATCTTTAGCGTTGGGAATAGTGAATCCAAACCGAATGTCCGCGCTTCATCAGGGATGATCGGCACAAGACGTGCGCCTAAACCTGGATCTTTAATTAGATCCTTAAGCATGCGAACAAATGCCATTGTTGTTGCAACTTCTTGTTGTCCAGAACCGCGACGAACTGATTCGTAGGCTTCATCTGCTGGCTGTGCCAGTGGACGAGAAACGCTGCGACGACGTGGGATTGAGCCACCAAGAGCCGCGCGACGCTCTTGCATGTACTTAGCTTCAGCAGAATCTTCGCTTGGCTTGTAATAAGGAGGCGTGTATTTATCCAATTTGTCATCTGCAATTGGAATTCCCAAGCGATCGCGGAATTCGACGAGATCTTCAACTGTCATTTTCTTCATTTGGTGCGTTGAGTTGCGCGCTTCAAAGTGCGAACCAAGTGTCCAACCCTTAACGGTCTTGGCCAAAATTACCGTTGGGCGACCATTTCCTTGCGTTGCTGCAGAGTAGGCGGCATATAACTTGCGGTAATCATGTCCGCCGCGCTTTAAGTTCCAGATCTGATCATCTGACCAACTTGAAACCATTGCCGCAGTGCGTGGATCGCGACCGAAGAAATTCTCACGGATATAGGCACCGCTTTCGCCCTTAAATGTCTGGTAATCACCATCAAGAGTTGTGTTCATGATGTTTACAAGAGCGCCTTCGCGATCTTGCGCCAGTAGTGGATCCCACTCGCGACCCCAAACAACCTTAATAACATTCCAACCCGCACCACCGAAGGTTGATTCAAGCTCCTGAATAATCTTGCCATTACCGCGCACCGGTCCATCAAGGCGTTGCAAGTTACAGTTAACAACGAAAGTTAAATTATCTAAATTCTCACGGGAAGCCAGGCCAATTGCGCCCAAGGTGTCTACTTCATCAACTTCGCCATCGCCAAGAAATGCCCAAACATTTTGCTGACTGGTGTCCTTGATTCCGCGGTTATGTAAGTAACGGTTAAAGCGCGCTTGGTAAATTGCGTTGATCGGGCCGATACCCATTGAAACTGTTGGGAACTGCCAAAACTCTGGCATCAATCGTGGATGTGGATAAGAAGAAAGTCCGCCGCCTTTATGAGAAAGTTCTTGGCGGAAACCATCTAGTTGATTTTCGCTAAGACGACCTTCCATAAATGCACGTGCATACATTCCGGGAGATGCGTGACCTTGGAAGAAAATTTGATCTCCTCCACCTGGGTGATCTTGTCCGCGGAAGAAGTGGTTGAAACCAACTTCATATAAAGCTGCAGATGATGCGTATGTAGAAATATGTCCGCCAACACCAACGCCAGGGCGCTGTGCTCGGTGCACCAACATGGCAGCGTTCCAACGGATGTATGCGCGGATACGACGCTCAACTGCTTCATCACCCGGGAAAGCAGGTTCATTTTCAGGAGTAATTGTGTTGATGTAATCGGTATTGCGAAGTGCTGCGACGCCGATATTTTTTTCGTGTGCGCGCTGTAGCAACTTTAAAATTAAGAAACGAGCGCGAACTGGTCCTGCGCTATTTAAGGCGGCGTCAAAGGATGCCTGCCATTCGGCGGTCTCGGTCGGGTCGATATCTACAAGTTGGTCGATGATCTGATCTGGGACGCCGAAGTTCTCGCTCATGCCTCTATTCTCCCGCCTACGGCTTAGTAGAGCAAAATCTGGCGAGATTTCATCTCACAAAAGCACTTAGAAATAGATCGAAATTGCTCTTGTCAAAGCGCTCTCAATTCGGTGGACTTATCCCGTGGCAAAGGGCATGGGATTTGCACAAGGGGAGCTTGTCCTCGAGGTGGGATACGACACAGATTGCGATGACGCATTGCGCAATGAGATATCTGCAACCGTCAAAACTGATTTTCTACAAGGTAGCGCAACAGAAGTTGTCGATGCTGTTCTAATTTGGTGGCGCGATGGTGATGGCGATCTCGTTGACGAATTAATGGATGGACTTACCTACTTAAGTGAAACTGGGCCGATCTGGGTATTAACTCCAAAGATGGGTCGCCCCGGCCATGTTGAGCCAAGTGATATTCAAGATGCTGCCCCAATTGCTGGACTAAGCCAAACTTCAACTTTGGCAGTTGCAAATGATTGGACGGCAACTCGGCTAGTCGCACGAAAGGCTGGCAAGCGATAGATTTGGCGCATGAGCCAAAATACTGCAGGTCTATCAGTTGGAACAGTTGCCCCGGATTTTGAATTAAAAGATCAACACGGTGCCAAGATTTCACTCTCTTCTTTCAAGGGAGCAAAGAACGTTGTCGTGCTATTTATACCTTTTGCATTTACCGGAACATGCACGGGTGAACTTTGTGCAATTCGCGATGACTTGGCCACATTTCAAAATGATGAAGTGCAGGTGTTAGCAATCTCTTGTGATTCACCGTTTACACAAAAAGTATTTGCCGAGCAAGAGGGTTACAAATTCCCTGTTCTTTCAGACTTCTGGCCACATGGAGCCACTGCAACGTCATATCAAATTTTCAATGAAGATCTTGGTTGCGCTTTGCGCGGCACCTTTATCATCGATAAATCAGGGGTAATTCGTTGGGCGGTTGTAAATGGGCTCGGAGATGCGCGTAATCAAGGCGATTACAAGGCTGCGATCGCAGCTCTTTAGTTAAGGTAGTATTTCCCACGCAGCAATCGGGTGCTTAGCTCAGTGGTAGAGCGTCTCGTTTACACCGAGAATGTCGGGGGTTCGAAACCCTCAGCGCCCACAAGAAAATTCCATATGTTTTATCCACTCTTTGGAGGCACTTATGAAAGCCACCCTGAGTGATCAACGCTCGATTTTAGATATTCAAGGCTTTGATTTCACAACCACTTCGCTAAAGGCCAAGGCTGCAGCGCTTCCAGAGATAGCAACAATTGCCTCGCTAACTATCAAATCAAATAATGCACGCGACCTACGTATTGCTGCCGAGACCGAACTTAGCGATGTTAAGCGCGAGCTAAATCGTGCCGAAACTGATGTCCAACAGGTGGTTTCGCGCATTACGCGTGATGAAACTCGCTTGGGATCCGGCACAGGCACTGCCAAGGAGCTTGAACAATTGCAGCACGAACTAGTTTCACTAGCTGCGCGACGTTCTGAGCTTGAAGAAGTCGAACTTGAAATCATGATGCGCGTTGATGGCATCAAAGAGCGCATCGCAGCGCTGCAGAGTGAAGAATCCGCGCTTGCCCTTGAAATTGCTAATCTAGAAATCTCTAAGGAGAACGCGCTGACCGTAATCGGTGCGGATTTGGCTGACGCTGCCGAAGAACGTGCCAAGACAGCAGCAACTGTTAACGCCGAAGTTATTGCCCTATACGAGAAAATTCGCGCCAGCAACAACGGAACAGGTGCGGCAGCTCTCGTTGGAAATCAATGCAAAGGCTGTCACCTAACTATCAACACAGTTGAATTACAAAGAATTGCCGCTTTAGCTGAAGATGAATTGGTACGTTGTGAAGAATGCCGCTGCATTCTGGTGCGCGGGTTATAAATGGCGCGTAATTTTAAGTTAACTGCCGACGGTGGCTCTCGTGGGAATCCTGGTCCAGCTGGCTATGGCGCTGTCGTAACTGAAAATGGCAAGATCGTTGCAGAGCTATTTGATGTAATTGGAATCGCGACCAATAACGTCGCCGAATACAGCGGATTACTTGCAGGGCTTAGCCACATTAATAAGTTGGATCCAGAGGCAACTGTTGAAGTTGCCATGGATTCAAAGTTAGTTGTCGAGCAAATGTCGGGGCGTTGGCAGATTAAGCACGCTGATATGCGCGATCTTGCTAAGCAATGCCGCGCGGCACATAACCCACTTTTGATTACCTACTCGTGGATTCCACGCGATGAGAACTCACATGCCGATCGCCTTGCTAATAAAGCCCTTGATGGTGGTTCAGCACATAAGCCAGAACCACAGATTCAACAGAATTATCTATCAGAGCGCCTGCGCAGCGATGAAGTTCCAACCATGATCTATATGGTTCGCCACGGTGAAACAGTTCTGACTCCAATGCGAAAGTTTTCTGGCACAGGGCCGATAAATCCTGAGTTAACCGAAAAAGGCTTAGGGCAAGCCGCTGCCGTTGCTAAAGAAATTGCCAAATTAAAGCCGGAAGTTATCGTGGCATCACCTCTTGCTCGCACGACACAGACTGCGCAAGCCATCTCCGCCGCAACCGGAATTGAAATTACCTTTGACGAGATTTGGTATGAACTCTCATTCGGTGACTGGGATGGACTCTCATTTGAAGAAGTCAAAGAAAAGTCCCCTGATGAATATCAAGCATGGCTAAATTCTTCTTCATATGCCCCCGGTGGGGGAGAGTCATATGATGAAGCAGGCGTTCGAATTGAATCTGCGTTAGAGAAAATTGCTGCCGAATATCCTGGGCAACGAGTAGTGGTTGTAACTCACAACGGAGTCATCAAGTTAGCTGCGCAAATAGTTACGGGAGCGCCAACGCAGGCGGTCTTTCACATAGATGCTGCGCCTTGCTCAATCACTTCAATCTCTATCTGGCCATCAGATGGACTTCGCGCACTGCGCAGCCTGAATGAGACTGGACACTTTCGCGCTTAAAAATGCATTTTATTAAGTTAAGTACTTGCCGTATCCTTGAAGTGAAGAGTCGCCCGGATCACCGCGTTACGAAAGTACCGAGGAAAGTCCGGACTTCACAGAGCAAGGTGGTGGGTAACACCCACCCGGAGAAATCCGCGGGATTAGTGCCACAGAAAATAGACCGCACATGCAAATGTGTAAGGGTGAAACGGTGGTGTAAGAGACCACCAGTATTTGTAGTGATGCAGATAGCTTGGTAAACCCCACCTGAAGCAAGACCACGCAGATGGCGTTTGAGAACTGCTCGTTCGAGCCATCGGGTAGGTTGCTTGAATCTGTAAGCAATTACAGATCTAGATGGATGGTGATCCCTCGCAAGAGGACAGGATCCGGCTTATAGGGCGACTCTTCTTTATCTTTGGTAATATTTTTGCATGGCATGGTTAGCTGTCATTACGGCAGGATTACTAGAAGTTGGCTTTGCCACAATGCTTAAACTCTCAAATAACTTTACAAAAATTTGGCCGAGCATAGGATTCTTAGTCTTTGCTTCGGGGAGTTTCTCATTACTTGCTTGGTCGCTAAAGACTCTACCTATCGGAACGGCATATGCTGTTTGGACAGGAATAGGTGCAGCCGGAACAGCAATTCTAGGGATGGTTATTTTCAAAGATCCCGTGTCTATTGCCCGTATTACCGCGATTGTATTCATCATTGCCGGAGTCGTTCTGTTGAACTTCTCAAGCTCTAACCATTAAGACTGATCCGGCTTATAGGGCGACTCTTCTTCTAATTAAGCGAGGAAGGACAGCAAAAGAAATCCAAGATTGGGTTGGACATGATTCGATTGTCGAAACCATGGACACATATGGTCATCTCTTCCCTAACCACCTAACTATGGTTGGGGCTGAAATAGACAAAATTTTCGACAATGTAAGCGCTGAGCCAGAAAAAAGCTTCACAACCGTCGCTTGATTTTCCCTTTTGAAGACCTCAATTCAGACCTGTATATTTTTTAGAATTTCTGGCACCATTTGCCAAGTTGATTGGGTAAATGCTGATTCTCATGTAACGAGGAAGAAATGACACCAAAAGTAAAACTTGGATTGAACATATTGGGCACACTGATTTCAGGTGGTCTTTGGCTACCTATTTGGTTTGGTCTGGAGATATATAAAAAGTGGCATGCTTCAGAAGTAGTTAAGTATCAACGAAGCGAATCAATAAAGAAAGTTAAGTTTGAAATCAGTGAAATAGAAGAATCGTTGCTTGATCTTTCAGCACTCGATCAATCCCTAGAAAACCTTGGATCTGTATTCCCAAGCAAAGGGAACCTGCTCAAAATTCCTGACGTTCGCTTATATGAATCCCGTGTGGGAGCTTCGATCACAAGCACTTCGGGGACTTTACAGGCTCAGACTAAAACAGGCACCGTCGGCATTGGAACCAAATTAGGACCAATTGGCGTGGGGCTGGCAGCATCTCAAGGCGAAACTCGGGGCACAATTAATTCGAGCTCAGTAACTCGTGCGGGCAAAGATGAAATGACAAAAATTGATCAAGGTGATTTGATTTTATCAACGGATTCAATTGCATTTGCAGGTCAGCAATTCTCCAGATCTGTGAATTTTGAAGATTTGCTGAGCTGGCAGGTAACGAGAAATGAAATTTTAATCTCATCGAAAAATAGTGAGAAAAATTGGCTTATAGCGTTGAATTCGGATGCTGTTACTTCAGCCGTAGGACAGATTATTGAATTCACGTCAACTACGACCGACCCAGTTCTCTTGGCGAGCAAAGGATCCTCGCTACTTAAAGCTCTTAGGAATTCAAATTCGGAGGATACTCAGTTATTTCGTGAGGAATTGAGTCGAAAGAATGGCGAACTGAATGAGATAGAGACTCAATCGCAGTAGCTTTTATCCTAAATTGAAGAGATTCAGATAAAATAGATTGCATCAAGAGAATTTGCGGTTCCCATCTTGCGTAAATAGTTAATCTAGACAAAGAGTGACAAATAAAAACGGGCAAAAACAGCGGGCAAAAGTAATTTTACGCTCAAAAATCAACCTTTTAACTGTGTCCGGCTTATAGGGCGACTCTTCTTTATTTAATGCGCCCTTCGAATCTCTTATGAACCTACTTCTAGTTCGCTATTGGAATTAGCGATACCGCAAAGATCTGCC
>CANLHI010000024.1 GCA_947490845.1 Actinomycetota bacterium
CATGGGTAGAGACTTGGCGAAATGTCCGTTTTGTCCCTTCCCCGCTACATCTGGGACTAGGATTCGTAGAAGGGTATAGAGGCACCGACGGGTGTCGCTGAAGTACAAAACCGGTTAAGAAGGAAGTTCCAAAGTGGCATTTAAGAAGTCTGCAGCCTCTGCAGGTCCCCGTGTGTGGACCGTTGCAGAGCTCGGTGCTTTCTACACAGAGCATCGTTCAGAACTTCTTGCCCACGCAAACCGCGTCCTAAAGGATTCTTTAAGGGCTGAAGAAATCACTCAAGATGCGTTGATTAAGTTCATGCTTGCAGCCCCAGAGCTTGAATCAACTGATCACGCACTTTCTTATCTACACCGCACCATCGAAAACCTATGCATCGACTTGTTCCGCCTTGAAGGCCGCCGTCCTAACCTTGTGGTTATCGATGATGCCCAAGCTGAAGTTGAAGCTGCATGGCAGGTAGATGGCGATCATTCACAAGCTATTTCTGCTGCAGAGGATGCCGCAATTATTCGTCAAGCACTTGCATTGCTTTCTCCTGCAGAGCGCGCAGCGCTTGTTATGTGGGAAATGGAAGGCCGTTCAACTTCAGAGATCGCAGCAGAACTTGGTATCAAGGAATCTGCAGTGCGCCACACTGTTTCTCGCGCTCGCGCATCACTTCGCCGCGTTCTTTCAGAATTGGTTATCGACGAAGAGCGTGGCCTAACCGCACTCGACATGCTTTCTACTACTTATAAGAAGGCCGCAGAGCTTGCTCAGAAATCTTCTAAGGTCGAACTTTCACTCCTATTGGTTGTTACAGCATTCCTTGGCTTTAACTCAATGACCGGCCGCGAAGGTGTGACAATCACACCTTCTGCACCATCAGAGATCGCATCTGGCCCAGTTGCCGGATCATCTGATGCGGTTGCGCCAGTTGAGGCAAGTACCCCAACACCTTTTATTTCAATGCCAGCCAAGAAGTCCAGCACCATGGTCTCTGGCGTGGCAATCAAATCAGCCAAGCTTTCATTCCCCGGCCTTGATAAAGACGGTATCCCAACAGGATTCACTGTTGCGACCCAAGACGGCACACCAGGCACCTTGCGCGTGAACCGAAATACGCCAATCGCCACTGAAGCCGGAACAGAGTTGACCACCCAAGCCATTACAGCGGTTGGTGGTCCAAATGTGATGATCTCTCAGAACATCACAGTGGATGGCAACGGCACCACTTACTCCGTAATCGGGGTATCAGCTGGTGTTGCAGGCAATTGGACCCCGCTTAACCTCGGCGCCACAACGACCGATTTTGAGCGGATGTCCAACGGGCAGTACCTTGTGACCGTTAGAATTCTCGTAGTCTCAACCCCAACTTCAGAGTTCTCTATCCCCGTGGGCAACCGTGGCTTCGACCTAACAGGTCCTATCAAGTCAGTAACAACTCGACTTGTTCTAAATGCAGGCAAGACTCAAATTTTAGCTCAGTCAGTTCTTGTGACTGAAGGTAAGAAGTAAAACGGTGAAGCACGTGAAATTTCACCTAAATAGATTTCTCCGTCGCGTCCGGATACACGGCGGGGAATTTGATACATCAGCACGTGCGATGTATCGAGACGAAGTGGTTTATCCACTTCAAGCCGAACTACGGATAGTCCGTAGATCGACTATCGAAAGGAAACAAATGTCTACAAAGACAACTTTCAAGCGCGTAGCGCTTGTAACTGTTGCTGCGTTGGGCTTCGGAGTTATGTCAGTTGCGCCTTCATCGGCTGCAACTAACGTAAATCTCTGGGTCAAGGTCGCCGATGGCGTCTCAGCAGGAGCAGCTTCAACTGCAGGAAATGATGTCGGCGGCGGAATCGCTGGCGCATACAACAACGTAACAATAGGAGTTACCGCATTCGGTGCAGGTGACGTTGTAGAACTTACAGGCGGAACTTTCGTTTCAGCATCTAACTCAGGAGTATTGAACACAGCAAAGACTGTTGTAGTTCTTGCTGCTGGTACTGCTGATCTCGTAGTTGCTACACCTACTGCAGGAACAATCACAGCTAAGCTCTACAAGAACACAGCTGGCGTTGTTTCAGCAACTGCATCGGAAACAGTAACAATTACTGTTGGTGCAACAGCACTCTCAGGCGCATACTCAGCTGCTAAGTCAACTGCATATATCGCTGCAGGCGAGACATTCACAGCTTCAGCTGACGCTACTATCGCAGTTGCTAAGACTGTAACTGCAGATACAGCTACTGCATCTATCGTAGTTCGCTACCTCGATGGACTTGGTAAGCCTGTTACTGGAGATACTCTGACAGCAACAATCACAAGCGGTCCAGGAACAGTTGCAACACGTTCAACTAACTCAGGTGCATTTGGTCCTGGTTACTTCTACGATTCATCAACTGCCATCAGCGGTGTTGGTGGAAACATTGGCGATGCTCGCACAATGACAACTGTTGCAAACCAGTACTCAGTTGGAACTCCAGTTGAGTCTTACACAGGTTATGCAGCGTTCCACGTCTTCTCAAACAACCTTCCTGGTGTAACAACAGTTACAATCAAGAACGTTGCCGGAGCGGTTGTGGCTACTAAGTCACTTACATTCACAGATACAAAAATCGCGAATATCACTGCAACTGTTTTGAAGCCACTAGTAAATGGCGATACAGCAGGAGCTCACACAAATGATGTAATCAAGTTGGTATTTACAGACTCAGCCGGTGCAGTAATCAAGGCGCCAGCGGCATATCCAACTGCAGCATCAGGTCTCGCCACAACTGGTGGAATCTCCCAAGCAAATGCTGGTTCATATGACACAGCAACTGCAACAGCAGGTTTCGTTCTCTGGGGTGTAGATGCTGTTGGTGCTAAGTACGGTGACGTTACTTACACATTCACAGCTGGCACAGTAACAGCAACAGCTACAGTGAAGTTCGTATCAAAGGTTGCTTCAACAGTTACAGTAGAAGCTGCAACTGCAACAGCCGGCGATAAGATCACTTACACAATCACAGCGAAGGATTCAAACGGAGCTGGAATTCCTGACGGAACACCACTTACAAACTATGTTGCATCAGTTGCAACAACAGGTGGTATTGCGGCAGAACCTACTATCGCAGCGTCTAACCTGTCAGTAGCTGGCGTATGGACCGTAACAGGTACAGCACCGCTAATCTCAACAAACCTGACAAGTACCTTCACACTAACTGGTACAGCTGCAACACTTGATACAAACCTTACTGCAGCACTTGCTGCAACAACAAAGGTTGTTTCAGTTGCAATTTCAAACCCAGCAACAGATGCAGCAGCAGCTGCCGCAGAAGAAGCGACAGCAGCAGCAAATGATGCTACTGATGCAGCTCTTTCAGCAGCAGAAGCAGCAGAAGCAGCAACAGCTATGGCACAAGAGGCCGTAGATGCAGTTGCAGAGCTATCAGCATCAGTTACTAAGTTGATCTCAGCACTTCGTGCACAGATCACCTCATTAACAAACCTAGTAATCAAGATCCAGAAGAAGGTCAAGGCTTAATTAGCCTCGATCTTTTAAAGATCTAGAACCGTTACCCGGTTCCCTCTTAGGAGGGGGCCGGGTTTCGGCTTTTTAAGGGGCAAGTTTGTGAGTGATTAGGCGCTGAGGTGAAAGTAAGATGGGCTTATGTTGACGCGTGAAGTTGAAAAGAAAATCGCATCCCTAATTTATATAGGAGCTCCCTTTACCTCGATCTTGGTAATTACAAATATCGTGAGCGATCCCGTAAATGTCACCAAGCTTCTTTCTACCGGGATTATCGCCTGCGCTATCGCAGCACTTCTCATTTTTAAAACCAACGTTAAATTCTGGCAGCAGTCGCGAGCCATTTCCTTAAGCTTTGGATTTTTTCTCCTCGCGGGGCTTTGGGCAGCAATCAACAGTGACTCTCCACTGCAACAAAATATCTATGGCACATTCGGAAGAAATACCGGCTTACTCGCCTACGTTGCTATGGGAATAATCGCATTGGGTGCTTCAGCTCTAACAAGCATGGAAAGCCTTAAGAGAATTATGTTTGGTTTTGGAGCCGCTGGGCTAATTAATATTGTTTATTGCTTTATAGCTTGGCAATTTGATGACCCGATCAATTGGTCAAATCCATATGGCGCAATTCTAGGAACATTCGGTAACCCAAACTTTATTTCATCTTTCTTAGGGATGGTAATTTTGGCGCTCTCGGCATTTGCCTTGCAGCCAGGCATAAAAATTTGGCAGAGGCTAACTCTGGCCTTCCTGGCCTCGATGGCACTTGCTGAAATTATTTCTAGTAATTCAATTCAAGGCTTAGTTGTAACTGCCTTTGGTTTAGTACTTGTTACTTTATATAAAATTCGTTCCTTAAAAATCGAAAATAAATCACTTCGCTTATCTTTAGTTACTTCTTATCTCACGATCGTCGCCATCGGTGGTATCACGGCGCTTCTGGGCGCCTTGCAAAAAGGCCCGTTGGCTCAATACATTTATAAGCCCTCGGTTTCACTGCGCGGTGAGTACTGGAGCGCCGGAATCAATATGGCCCTTGAGAAACCATTTACCGGGGTGGGTATGGATACATACGGTGATTGGTATCGAAGGGCACGTGATGCGCAAGCGCTAATTGTCCCTGGACCTAATACTGTAACGAATGCTGCACACAGCGTTCCAATTGATTTTCTTTCTTACGGCGGCTTCCCACTGTTTATTGCCTACCTAACCTTCATATCTGTCGGTGCAGTGGCGCTGGTACGAGTTTTCGTGAGACAGAAGGAATTTGATTGGGTCTTTGTTTCCATCAGTGGAATTTGGCTTGCCTATCACCTGCAATCTGTCATAAGTATCAATCAGATTGGCCTAGCAATCTGGGGATGGCTTCTAACTGGTGCTTTGGTTGCTTATGAGCGCATGACAAGAGATCCCGCAAATTCAAGTGAGGCGAACGCTAAGAAAATAGCTACAGGCAAGAACGCTAAAGAAAAGAATCAACATTTTTCACCTTCACTTGTTGCAGGCGTTGGCGGCATCCTCGGTGCACTTATATTTGTGCCGCCATTTAATGCCGATGTTCAGTGGCGAAGTGGAATGGTAAAGGGCGATATCACCCAAATCCGTAAAGCGTTAACTTCTGCCTATTTGACCCCACTGGATTCAATGCGCTTTATCCAATCAATACAAATTCTTGAAGATAATAAACTCTCTGATGATGCTTACAAATATGCAAAAGATTTAGTCAAATTTAATCCCGAGAGTTTTGATGCTTGGCGAACGCTGCTAACGGTGACTAAATCGACTCAAGAAGAGAAGAATGAAGCTATGAAGCAGATGCAACGCTTAGATCCAAAAAACAAAGAACTATTCACAGCAAAATGACCAAAGTATTCATAATTGGGCAAGGCTACGTTGGGTTAACCGTTGCTAAATTTGCTGCGGGAAAATACCAAGTAATTGGCTTTGATAATAATGAAAAATTAGTTGATCAACTAAACGCGGGAATATCCCATATCGAAGGTATTGATAGTAAAGAGCTGCTGGCTTTGCGCTCAGGTGATTCCTACAAGGCGACTTCAAAAGGTAAAGATATCCAGCAATGCGAGATAGTGGTGATAGCTGTTCCCACTCCTTTGAAAGAAGATAGAACTCCGGATTTGCGCCACATAGAGTCCGCCTGCAAAACCATCGCTGAAAATGCAAAAGGGCCTTTGTTGATTATTAACGAATCAACTTCTTATCCAGGAACAGTAAGAAATCTAATAATGCCTTTGATTGGCTCCCTTTCAAATGAGAAATTTGAGCATCTCTACGCCATCTCACCAGAAAGAGTTGATCCAGGCAGAACTGATTGGGATCAAAGTAATACGCCTAGACTTTATGCTGGTTTAACGCAGGAAGCTGCCGATAGAACACGAGAGTTTTACTCCACATTTTGCGACCAGCTAATTGAAGTTTCTTCTCCTGAAGTTGCCGAAGCGGCCAAGCTCTTTGAAAATAGTTTTCGACAGGTGAATATCGCTTTGGTAAATGAATTGGCACAGATTTCACATGCCCTGGGTATTTCAGTGCGAGAAACTCTGGATGCCGCTGATACCAAGCCATACGGATTTATGAAATTCTCCCCAAGTGCGGGCGTGGGTGGACATTGCATCCCAGTTGATCCTTCATACCTGGCCTATGTGGCAAAGGGGCTGGGAGTGCCGGCAACTTTTATCGAGCGTGCAAACCTAGTTAATTTAGAAATGCCTAATTACATAGTTGAGCGTGTAATTAAAGATAATGGTGGCTCTATTGCAGGTAAGAAGGTTCAGGTTATTGGCGTTTCTTATAAACCAAATATTGCCGATACGCGCGAGACGCCGGCTGAGATCATGATCGAAACTCTGGAAAAATCTGGCGCCAAAGTTACCTGGCACGACCCATTGGTAAAGAACTGGAAAGGCAGTGAATCCGCGCCGCTAGGCGGCTCTGATATTGCAATAGTTGTTACAAAACATGACTTGATCTCAGAGGATGCGATTAAGGCAAGTGCCAAATATGTCTTTGATACAACCGGTAAAATTTCGGGAGTTCCAGGCTTATA
Source organism: Actinomycetota bacterium (assembly GCA_947490845.1). GTDB lineage: Bacteria > Actinomycetota > Actinomycetes > Nanopelagicales > Nanopelagicaceae > Planktophila. Next base: position 6,568 of record CANLHI010000024.1, read on the forward strand.
AATGATGAAGATACTGGCGAAGGAGAAGTACCTTCTATTCTTCTTTCTTGCCATCTGCCTACTGGAATTGACCTTTATAGTTACGGTAAGTGACTTGCAGGTCTGGCTAGGAAATTGGGAAGACAAATCACGCGCAATTCTTGGTTTTAATATTCCAACCTCGAATTTCTATGGCCCCGGAAGTGCTTTGCTGCTTATCCCATTTCTATGGGATAGCCCTGGTTTTCTAGTTCCAGTCTATTTTTACTTTATTCTGGGCTGCATTGGCTACTTTTTTCTGACCCGGGTAATAGAGCAATTTAGATTTAGAGTCGCAGCGCTGCTTGTTATTCCAGCTAATCCATATTTGATCTGGCTCTGCCACTCATCGCAAGACACAGTTTTTGAGTTTGCTTTACTGACTTGGTCAATCTATTTCCTCAGTAAGAGAAAGTGGATTGCCTACTCGGCGACAACCTTCTTGCTGGCAGAAACTCGGGCGGGTTACTGGACCCTCTTTCTCGGACTTGGGGTTTTACTCTTTCTTAAGGATTTATACCAAAGAAGAAAATTGGATTTTAAGAAATATCTCGCAGTGCCGCTTTTCCTTATCACCGCGCTCTTTAATCTAAATTTCTATGGCTCAGCATCCCCTGCGCTGGAAGGTGGCATAACCGCATACTTTAGCCACTCGAAGTATCTGCATCTTTCACTGCCGAAAATGGATATGGACGTTTTTCTCTCAGGCGATAATGGAATCTTTAGCGTTGCTAATGGCCCTGAAATTCCGAGTGGGGCAAGTGAGGCAGAAACTAATTCGATCTATCAAAAGGCTGCCTTAGAATCAATTGTTAATAATCCAAAGGAATTTGTTCTTAACACCATGCAGAAATTTGAATCTTATATATTCGGGGTTCAGAAAGTGCCTAATCTTCCTGGTGAGTATCTCTTGGATATTCAAAATAAGCGGATTGATATCGGTGATGAGCGCTTAGCTTGGAATCTAATCGTGGGTAATTTCGTATATGAGATATACCGTTCCGTGCTGGTTGTCCTTGGGTTAACAGGCCTAGGGGCGATCTTTGCATTACGAAGATTTAGGAGAGATCTTTATTTAAGGATTAAGTTCCCCATCGAATACCTTTTGCCTTGGGTTTTTGGCTTGATTCCAGCGCTACTTCTTTATACAGAGACTAGATTTAAAGTTGTCTCAGAGTCTTTACTCTTTCTATTTGCGATTTGGGTTTGGTCAAAATTAAGCGCGCTTAAATCTGAAATAAAGAGATAGCTACTTCTTCATCTCAGCAGCAACATCGTCAATGATGTTATCTAAAGTGTTTGCAGGTGCCCAACCGATGCTGTTCTTGATCTTGGTTATATCTGGCACGCGGCGCTGCATATCTTCATAGCCTGCTGGGTAGGCATCGTCGTAGGCGGTGAAGGTGATGATAGATGTAGATTTGGTGCGCTCGATGATTTTCTCTGCCAACTGCTTGATGGTTATCTCGCCAACGCCGCCGATGTTATAGACCTCACCGATTGCAGAATCTGTTGCAGCCAGCGTCAAGATCGCTTTAACAGCATCCTGCACGTGGCAGAAGACTCGAGATTGAGTGCCGTCGCCATAGATTGTGATTGGTTCGTTCTTAATTGCAGATTGAGTAAAACGAGGCAGAACCATTCCATAACGACCGGTTTGACGTGGACCGACGGTATTAAATAGCCGCACCGTAGTTACTTTGAGTTGCTTAGTTAGAAATAGCGCGTGGGCGATTGCTTCTTCAAGTGCTTTGGCATCGGAGTAAGTCCAGCGGATTTTCTGTGGTGTGCCGACTACGCGATCGGATTCTTCACTTAGTGGCTGATTTGGGTTCTTGCCATAAATCTCTGAAGTACTTGCGATGATAATTCGCTTATTTAGCTTTGTAGCAGCAGTGAGAACTACTTCAGAGCCAGTGAAATTTGTGGAAACAGATTCGATTGGGTTTTCCAGGATCGTGTTAACGCCAAGGGCTGCTGCCATATGAAGAACAAGGTCGGCAGGTGCCATCAGTTTTTCAACGAGGGCAACATCGCGGATATCGCCTTGATGGATTTCTATTTGATCTTTGATGTGGGCAATGTTTGCGCCAGATCCGGTGGACATGTTGTCCAGGATCGTGACGTGGTGACCTTGGGCGAGGAGCGCATCACAGAGGTGAGAACCGATAAAACCGGCTCCACCGGTGATGAAAACGCGCATGGAGGTAAGTCTATCGGGGCAAAGTCAGTATTAGTTCTAGGGCAAGATAGGCCCATGGTTGAAACGACAGGCGGCTTCACAAGCGCAGGGTTGGCTCGTGAGGCCGAGGCTTTGATTTTGCCTTCATTGACGCAGGCGCAAGCGATTGAAATTGGTGAGATCGCATTCGCTAAGGCAAGTGCGCGCAGGTTGCCAATTATCGTGGAAGTTCGAATGGGAGAGTGGACTGTATTTAAAGTGGCACTTACCGGTTCGACAACCGATAACGATTCTTGGGTGGCACGTAAGGCGCGAGTTGTTTTGGCAACAGGGAATTCAACTATTTTTGAAAGAGTATCGGCTGAAGAACGCGGAGTTGATTGGTATGCCGAGACTGGATTAAGTGAAGAACTTCATGCAAATCATGGTGGCGGTTTGGCGCTAAATGTTGCTGGAAGCGGTTTGGCGGGAATTTTATTAATTAGTGGGCTACCGCAAGTAGATGATCATTTACTTGGCGTTGAAGTGATTACCGAATATTTGGCTCGACAAGGAGAGAACGCATGAGCATCTGGGTTTGCGGAGAAGTTCTAATTGATTTATTGCCGGGTGAACCAGAGCGCATTGCCGTTGTGGGAGGCGGGCCTGCAAATACTGCAAAGGCTTTAGCGCGCTTGGGCCACGACGTTCATTTCATTGATGGGATTTCAACTGATGACTACGGTGTGGCAGCGCGCGCTGAGTTATTGGCCGATGAAGTTAAGTTAGATCTTGCGCTCACTAGTGATAAACCAACTTGTTTGGCGATTGTTACATTAGGCGCGGACCGTAAAGCTAGTTATGAATTTAAAATAGATGGCACGGCTACCTTTGATTTTGATTTGAATTGGTTGCCAGATCCTTCAGTGCATAAGCCAAATGTGCTGCATATCGGCACCTTGGTAACCATTGTTGAGCCTGGTGCATCAGTGCTCTATGACTGGGCGCTGCAGGTGGCTGAATTCGCACCGATTGTTTTTGATCCAAATATTCGCCCATCTGTGATGGGCGATCGCGATAGATATCAAGCAGCGGTCGAGAAGTGGGCAGCAATTTCCAGCGTTATTAAGGTCAGCGATGATGATTTAACTTGGCTATTTCCGGGTCAGCCATTTGAAGAAATCGCTAAGCGTTGGGTCTCAGATGGTGCCGCATTAGTTGTTGTTACACGCGGAGTTAACGGCTCAATTGGTTATACCGAGGGCGGCGTTGAAGAAGCGCACGGTGTGAAGATTGATTTGGCAGACACGGTTGGCGCCGGCGACACCGTTGGCGCCATTATCGTGGAGGCGATGATTCAAGATGGGATTTTATCTTTGCAAGGCGCGGGCTTAAAGAAAATACTTATTCGCGCCGCTAAAGCGGCTGCGATCACCTGTTCTCGTGCCGGAGCGCAGCCTCCGTATAAGCACGAGCTAACGAAGATTTAGCTCGGAGCCGCAATGCAATATATCGATGATGCCGAATTTCAGATCGCAATAGATCTAGATAACGGTGCGCGCATTTCATCGATTACTTGGCGTGACTTGCAATTTACAGTTCCCTATCGCGGAGGACCGCTTGATTACGGTTGGTATGCGATGGGTCCTTGGGCTGGGCGTATTCGCGATGGAATCATGCGCGGTGGCGACGGTGAAGAGATTCAGTTGCCAACGAATATAACTCCGCCGCATGCAATTCACGGTTTTGGTTTTACATCTTCCTGGCAAGAAATTGGTCCAGGACGTTCCTTGTTGCATCTGCCAAAACCATATGGCGGTGCTACTTTTGAGCAGACCATTGAAGTATTAGATGATGCCGTGCGCTGGTCGCTGGAATACGATCCTGGTGATTGCATATTGCCAGCATGGTTTGGAATGCATCCGTGGTTTGCGCGCGATCTAGATCGTGGGGGCAGCGCTGAGATTGAATTTAAGGCGGCAAAGATGTTAAAGCGCGATGATGAAGGAATGCCAACCGGTGAATTTGTTACGCCATCTAATGGGACTTGGGATGATGCTTTCACGGAAATACAAGGCGTTCCGGCAGTTATTTGGGAAGATGCCGCACGCATTGATATTGAATCTGATGCGCCGTGGTGGGTTGTCTATAACGAGGATTCTGATGGTGTTTGCATCGAACCGCAGACGGCGCCCCCTGATGCGCAAAACTTAGGCATTAGTGGTGAGCATTACATCGAAGCGCTATTTGTATTCTCTGAAGTGTAATTTAAGGCAAACTAGGATTGAGATATGTCAACACAAATTAATCGCACACACCTAGCCGAACTTCGCAAAGTTGAAGAAGCCCGCTTCTTAGCAAACCATCAGAAGAGCTCGGAAGCCTTTGCTGATTCGCGCAAAGTGATGCATGAAGGCGTGCCGATGTCATGGATGGCTAAGTGGCCAGGTGCGCATCCGGTTTTCGTAAAAGAGGCCAAGGGTGCCAGGTTCACCGATATTGATGGCAATACCTATATTGATTTTTGTTTAGGTGATACCGGCTCAATGACAGGTCACTCACCTGATGCCACAGTTGCTGCGATTAAACGCCAGGCAGATATCGGCATAACCTCAATGTTGCCGACTTTGGATGCCACAGTTGTCTCTAAGGAACTAGCAGCGCGCTTTGGTCTGCCAAAGTGGCAATTCACGGTGACTGCAACTGATGCCAACCGCCATGTGATTCGTTACTGCCGCCTTATAACTGGGCGAGCCAAGATCATTGTGATTGATCGTTGCTATCACGGCAGCGTTGATGAAACATTTGCAACGCTAGATGGTGCGGGAAATACCGTTAAGCGCGAAGGCAATCTTGGTGCGCCAGTTGATTTAGCTGTCACAACGCGTGTTGTGGAATTCAATGATCTTGCGGGGATGGAAGCAGCTCTTGCTCATGGTGATGTTGCGGCGATTTTGATGGAACCTGCGATGACAAATGTTGGAATTGTTCTCCCCGAAGATGGCTATTTATATGCGTTGCAGGATTTGGCCAAGAAATATGGCGCGCTCTTGATTATCGATGAGACCCACACGATTTCAGTTGGTCCTGGCGGAATGACACAAGACCTTGGGTTAAAGCCTGATTTCTTAACTATCGGCAAGGCAATTGCCGGCGGTATTCCAGTTGGCACATTTGGAATGACTGAAGATGTTGCTAATTCAATTAAAAAACTTGTGGAACTTGAAATCATCGACACCGGTGGAATCGGCAGTACTTTGGCAGGGAACGCGATGTCACTGGCGGCAATGCGAGCAACGTTAAGTGAAGTTTTAACAGCGGATGCCTTTAAAGAGATGATCGCACTTGGCGATCGTTGGAGTGATGGTGTTGATGCAGCAATTGCTGAATTTGATTTGGATTGGCATTGCAATCGTTTAGGTGCGCGCGGTGAGTACATATTTAAAGGTAAGGCACCACGCACAGGTCGAGAAGCTGCCGAATCAGGGGATTTTGAACTAGAGCAATACATTCATTTGCGCCTGCTAAATGATGGCTTCTTGCTTACGCCATTTCACAATATGGCGCTGATGTCACCGGCAACAACGGCAGCCGATGTTGATGCACATACTGCGGCATTTCGCGCGATGTGTGCTGATTTGGTTGGCTAATTAAAACCTAGGCTGGTGTATAGCGCTAAACCCTTTTCGTTATCAGCATCAACGTAGAGCATTGAGTGTTTTAAGCCTTTTTCTACCAAATAATTAATTGCGGCAACGGAAACTGCGCGGCCAATGCCTTGATGGGAATGATCTGGGTCAACGCCCACAACGTAGAGCTCGCCAACAGGTTCTTGATTTACAAAATCATGATGAATTTTAGTCCATACGAATCCAACTATTTCATCACCTTTGACTGCAAGAATAAAGCCTTCGGGATCAAACCAATTCTCAGCCATACGGTTTTCTAAATCTTCTAGCGCCCAATCGCCTTGGTCTGGATGGTTGGTGAAGATTTTATTATTTAGTGCAAGCCAAGGATCTTTATCTTGTGCAGGATTAAATGTGCGGATTGTGTATTCGCGCTTTGCTGCGGGAAGTGGATCGTTAAGTGAGCGATGAATCTTAAGGATATGGCGCATTGCGGTTATACCCGCTCGGCGATTTGGCTCTCTTTGCCACCATTGGGAAGTGTGAAGCGATAACCAACGTTGCGAACTGTGCCGATGATTGATTCAAATTCAGGGCCAAGCTTTGAACGCAGGCGACGGATGTGAACGTCAACTGTGCGAGTTCCGCCGAAATAATCATAACCCCAGATTTCTTGCAACAACTGTGCGCGCGTAAATACGCGACCTGGATGTTGTGCCAAATACTTTAGGAGTTCGAATTCTTTAAATGTTAAATCAAGTGAGCGACCCTTGATCTTTGCGGTGTATGTGCTTTCATCAATGACAACATCGCCGGTTCGAATTTCACCAGAAGTAGGATCTGCGGCAGTTATCGCTGCCAGGTGTGTTCCGATTGTCATGCGAATGCGAGCGTCAACTTCGGCAGGTCCTGCGGTATCGAGAATGACATCATCGACGCCCCAGTCAGCACTCATCGCAGAAAGCCCGCCTTCTGTGGTGATTGCTATTACTGGTGCACCGACTCCGGTTGAAGTGAGCAAACGAGTTAAGTTCTTTGCGGCAGGTAGATCGCGTCGCGCATCAACAAAGACAATATCCATGACAGGTGAATCAATTAGCACGCTAGCTTCGGCGGGCATGATTTTGACTGTGTGTTGCAGTAAAGCAAGTGAAGGCAGAACTTCCGCGCTGGCGCCATTGGTGTTTGTTAGTAGCAACACCTTGGCCATGGGGCGCACCTTTCGCTCTACCTGAGTTCGTGATATCCGGTTAAGTGAGAGAGAATACTCCAGTGAAAACTTTCATTCCACTTGCCTTCGTGCTGGTCTCAGCCACTGGATATGGCCTTTGGTATCAGCGCACGCGTGGGGAGTTTCGTAAGAAGAAAACGGTAAATGGTCCAACGCTTACATCTGCCATTGTTGGAACAGAACTTGGGGCTCGGGCGACGATGGTGCAATTCTCATCAGCTTTCTGCACGCCATGTCGGGCCACCAAGGCCTTGCTCGAAGATATGGTCAAGACCATGACTGATGTTCGTTATGCCCATATTGATGCCGAATCACATCTTGAATTAGTCCGAGAGTTAAATATCTTGTCCACGCCAACGACTTTGTTCTTAAATCACGCCGGCGTTGAAGTTGGCCGCGCCATGGGCACACCGAAACGCGCTCAGGTTCACGCAGCACTCGCCGCTATTCACTAACTCAGGTAGTTGCGAATATTTCGCAATTAGTGTTTTTGCATAACCCTGCTTATTCTTAAACCATCTTCTGCATTTACTTAATCTAAGGAATGACAATGTCAGTATCAATTGATGCACGTGGTCCACGATGGTCAGCAGTTTTTACAACCTTCGTCCTGGCTATAGCACTTGTGACATCGAGTGTTTGGCTGATTCTCTTCCAGGCTATTGTCTTTGCAATTGGTGCAATCCGAGGACCACAATTCACTCCCTACGCTTTTATATTTAAGAATTTGATTAAGCCTCGCCTTAAGTCGGAAGTGACTTTCGAAGATGTTCGCCCTCCACAATTTTCACAAGGAGTTGGTCTAGCTTTCACACTTGTCGCGATCATCGGATCAGTAACTGGGGCCAGTGGGGTCTTTACGGTTGCAGTCGGGTTCGCACTTGCCGCAGCGTTTTTAAATGCAGCTTTTAACTTCTGTTTAGGTTGCCAGATGTATTTGCTTATCCTGCGCGCCCGCTTCTAAGGCTAAACCGGCCGATTTTCGTGTACTAATTACCGCACCTCAAATTAAAGGTAGGCTTGACCCATGGCTGAACAACATGAACTCCGCGAAAAAGGCTTACGCCTAACCCCACAACGCGAACTAGTTCTATCTGCAGTGCGTGAGCTCGGCCATGCCACTCCTGAAGAAGTTGCAGAAAAGGTGCGTGCAACGCATCCAGGAATCAATCTTTCAACGGTTTATCGCAACCTGGAAACTCTAGAAAACGTTGGTCTTGTGCAACACACTCACCTAGGCCATGGTGGTGCTACTTATCATGCAGCGGAGGAGTTAACTCACCTTCACCTTGTCTGTGGAACTTGTGGCTCGGTTGGCGATGCGCCAATTGATGTGGCGGCAAACTTTGTGCAAAATCTGGCAGATGATTATGGTTTCAAGACAGATGTCTCTCACTTCGCGATTTATGGGTTATGCGCTGCGTGCGTTAAGTAAATTATGACTGCAGTCCTTGTTGAAGATGGCGTCGATAAAGGCGCCATTTGGCATTTCGGTGAGCCAAATAAAGAGCAGAAAGCTTTATTGGCAGGTACCGCTTGGGCTGATTTATCTCACCTAAATATTATCGCCGTATCAGGTGCTGACCGTTTGAAATGGTTGCACGATTTAACTACGCAGCATTTATCAGAACTTGGTGCCGGGCAATGGACATCAGCGCTGATTTTAGATCCACAAGGCCATGTCGAATATCAATTTAATTTAGTCGATGATGGCGATACCACGTGGCTAGTTATTGATCCTGGTTACATCGAAACCCTCATTGCATACTTGCAGAAGATGAAATTTATGTTGCGAGTGGATGTGCGCGATGCTTCAAATGAGTATGCGGTCTTGCGCGCACCAGGGGCGGCAACAGATTTAGGCGGACCCTTTGCTCTCGTTCCGCGTGCTGAACTTAAAGAGATGCAAGAAACATTTGGTGCAACTGCAATGCAGGTCGGCACATGGGCACTTGATGCGATGAGAGTTGCAGATGGCCGTCCTCGAATCGCCTTTGAAACAGACCATAAATCAATCCCTAATGAATTAGGTGTATTAAACAAATCAGTTCATATGAATAAAGGTTGCTATCGTGGGCAAGAGACAGTTGCCAAAATATTTAACCTCGGCAATCCACCGCGTCGCTTAGTTCTGCTGCACTTAGATGGCAGCCAAGTTGTAATGCCCGCAACCGGCACACCGGTTATGAACGGTGAAGTTCAAGTTGGTTTCCTGGGCACGGTTGCACGCCACTTTGAACTTGGCCCAATCGCACTTGCCATCGTTAAGCGAACAACACCGGTCGATGCACAGTTAACGGTGGAAAACGTTGCTGCATCCCAGCAAGTGATCGTGCCCGCATAAATGGAGACGATCGGACAAGGCCTAGTTGTCTTCGTGGCGATGCTGGTGATCATGTGGACAGTGAAGAAGCTTTAAAAGCCTTAGGATTAAGTCGTGGAAATCGTTAGCGCAATCCTCTTGGGGCTTATCTCATTAATAATTGGCGTTGCGTTGTTGATTTACGGATTTCGTGGTCGTCGCGAATCGCAAGCGCGTGATTCGCGCACATATCGAAGGGGCAGACTTTAAGTGGTCTTTACAATTCCAGAAGGTTTGCATCCTGACTTAAATCCGCTGGCGTGGATGGTCGGCACTTGGCGCGGCAAAGGCCGTGGGGATTACCCAACAATTGAAAGCTTTGAATATGCCCATGAAGTTGTCTTTAACCATGATGGGCGCCCTTTTCTAAATTATTACTCACGCTCTTGGATTATTGATAAAGATGGCGAAATTATTCGCCCAGCAGGATCTGAAACTGGTTTCTGGCGCGTTAAGCCGAATAATGTTTTAGAAGTTCTCATCTCACACAACACTGGAATCTCTGAAGGCTGGGTTGGAACATTTGATGGACCGAAGATTCAATTAGTTTTGGATCAAGGTTATTCGGCGCCATCGGCAAAGATTGTTACAGCAGGCGTGCGTTTATATGGCCTTGTCGCAGGCGAACTTTTCTTTGCCTACGACATGGCAGCCGAAGGGCAAGAGTTGCAAGCCCATATCTGGT
>CANLHI010000025.1 GCA_947490845.1 Actinomycetota bacterium
GCGACGATGAACTGGCTTTAAACCATCTCGGGCATCTGGAAGGGCGCGCGAATAAATAACTGAATAGGCATACTCAAGAAAAGACTCAGACATTTCAGATGAAACATCGATATCAACAATCTTGCCAGGATATTCGCCAGGTTTTGGTCCAACTGGCTTCTTAGCCTTGGTAGTCGTCTCACTCTTCTTCGTTGCCATGCGCGCATTCTGCCAAGTTAATGGGCTAAATCGCGGTACCTACACGCGGTCTGCCGCCAACGATTGCAACACATCCGGCCGCCAATTCTGTTCCTGATATCAGAGCAGCAGTTAAGTCATGGCTTTTGGCATAAGTAGCAATAAATCCAGCAGCAAAACTATCGCCTGCCCCAGTTGTATCCACCACGGATGCTGGAATTGCTGGCACGCTAATTGAATCAAAGCCGCGCGTCTTGGCAATCGCGCCCATTGATCCGCGTTTAATGACTACGACTTCAGAGTAATCCAACAAATAATCTAGGGCGCGCTCCATATCTACCGATCCTGTCAGGTATATGGACTCTTCTTCATTAAGGAGAAGAACACTCATAAGTGAGAACCATTGATGCATTTGCGAATCGGATACATTTTTCATCGTGCCAACCGATGCGGGATCAAAATAAATCATGATGTTATCTGACTTAATTTTTTCAATCATTGCCAAAACACCTGGGCGAGCCAGTGGATTTAAAAGGGCATAGCCAGAAATGTAGACTGCTTGAAATTTCGATAGATCTGGAAGGTCGGTGATAGATAAAGAAGAATTAGCACCCTTTTCGGGAAACATTGTTCGTTCACCTGATGAATCAACCAAGATGATAACCACACCTGATGCTTGGCCAGGAATAACTAGTTCTCCATGTTCAACACCTAGCGCATCGAAGTCAGCAACTATTGCCGAACCGGCAGGATCATCTCCCACGTGGCAAACGATTGTGCTGCGTGCATCAGTGCGGGTGAGCCAAGCAGCAACATTGCCTGCAGCTCCGCCGCTGCCCGTGCTGATGCGACTTGCGGTGTCACTGCCGTAGTTGATTTTATCTGGTGCAACTTCTATACGCGCAATGACATCTAGCATAACATCACCAATGCAAAGAACTTGTACAGACATCAATTTTCCTTTTTACTTATTGGTGCTGCTTGGCAACTGCGATATCAGCGGCGAGTGCCGAGTTAGATTTGATGATTTCTATATTGACCGAAAGTGATTCGCCTTCACTGGTTCTGTGGAAATGCTCCAATAAGAATGGAGTAACTGCCTTGCCGATGATTCCGGCCTTTCGAGCACCCGCTAAACCGCTCTTAAGGATTGCATCGTGTCGTTTGCGATCCATCTCGTGTTTAACTGGATTCGCCACAATCAGCGCGCTCTTATTAGTGCGCAGTGACTCACGGGCGCGGATGATGTGTGCAATTTCAGCAGCGTTTTGCACGCTGTGCTCGATAGTGAAACCAGAATCTGTTAAGTAAAAACCAGGGAAGGAAGTTGTTTTATAACCGACTACGCCGATCGCCAAAGTTTCTAAACGCTCTAGAGTCGCGGCCACATCCAAGATTGACTTAACGCCGGCGCAGACAACTGTTATATCTAGTTGTGAGAGCGCGGTTAGATCTGCAGATTCGTCGAAAGTTTCATTAGCATCGCGATGTACACCGCCTAAACCACCTGTTGCAAAGACGCGAATTCCGGCTAAAGCTGCTAAGTGAGCAGTTGCGGCGACAGTTGTTGCTGCAGATTTACCAGTTGCTGAAATAATTGCTAAATCCCGGCTAGATGCCTTGGCAATATCGTCACGATTAGCTATTTTCTTGAGCTGGTCATCGGTTAAACCGATATGAACAACGCCATCTAGAACTGCAATTGTTGCGGGTACTGCGCCGTGATCGCGAACAATATCTTCAACTTCACGCGCTACTTCAAGATTTTGTGGCCGCGGCAAACCATGGCTGATGATCGTGGATTCAAGAGCAACGATCGGGCGACCTTCTGCAAGTGCGGCCGCAACTTCTGGCGAAGGCGTAAATGGCATGCGGTGGTTCATAGCCCCAACCTTACCCATGAGAAGATAACTCCGTGCATCTGTCGCAAATTACTCCATCGCTCTTTGCCAGTCTGGGGTTAGTCGACTTAACCGATCAAATTCAATGCGGACCAAGCCCGGCTGGGCGTGAGTTACTGTTTTTAATTGATGGGCTGGGCGCTGATGCGGTTGCCAAATATGCGAGCCACATTCCGAAGATGACATCTTTGATTAGACACGGCGCCGTTAAAACTTCTTTTCCATCAACGACTGCAACAAGCCTGGCCACACTTACAACCGGTGTGAATCCTGGCGAACACGGAATGCTGGGATACACAGTGCAAGTGCCACGCAGCGGGGGACGAATCTTAAATTCGCTGCGATGGGATGAGCGAGTAGACCCAGTTATTTGGCAGCCAGTCCCAACGCTCTTTGAGCGCGCGGTGGCGAATAATATAAATGTCACACATGTTGCAGCAAAGCGTTATGAAGACTCAGGGTTTACGCGCGCAGTCTTCCGTGGTGCGCAATATAAAGGTGCAAATACTCATGCAGATTTAGTTACAGAGACAGTGCAAGCGTTGAAAAATACGCCAGCATTTGTCTATCTATATGTAAATGATTTAGATGTTGCCGGACACAGTGATGGTGTTGGCTCTGATAAATGGTTAGCGGCTCTTACCGCCATTGATCAGTTAGTGGCCAAGTTATTGCAACAGCTGCCCCATCAAACCAGGCTCTGGCTAACTGCCGATCATGGAATGATCAATGTTGGCGAAAAAATTGTGATCGGCCAAGATAATGATTTAGCAACAGATATCGCAACGATTGCAGGTGAACCACGCGCTCGGCATTTATATTTAAATGAAGGGGCAAGTGAATCTGCTATTCAAGAGAGCGCCCAACGTTGGCGTGAATTCTTGGGCGCAAAAGCGATTGTCCACACCCGCGAAGAAGCTAAGAATTCTGGGCTCTTTGGTAGCCAAGTTAGCGCTGATGCATCCGATCGCATTGGTGACTTAGTCGTTATCGCACAAGGTGATTTAATTTTAATTGAAGCCGAAAGAGAAAAGCAGGAGAGCGCCATGGTGGGCCATCATGGGGCAAACACTGATATTGAAAGCTACGTACCGCTTTTAACTGCAGTTGTTAATTAGTTTTCAGGCTTACTTTCTTCGGTTGGCTTCTGTCCAAACATAATTTCATCCCATGATGGGACTTTGGCGCGCGCAGTAATGCCATCGGCCTTATCTGCCGGTGCCGGAGTTTCGCGGATAGAAACCAATCGAGGTGTTTCACGAGTTATTTGTGCTTCAAATTCCTCATCAGTTGGGTCGTTATCAGGAAGATCATCCAGTGATGATGCAACACTGCGAATTGGCGCGCTATCAATTCGGATCGGCTCACGCGCCTCTGTTGGAGCGCTGATTCGCGAAGGATGAGTTGGCTGTGAGTAAATAATTCCAGGTTCAATACGTCGGGCTGGTGCTTCTTCACCAATCATCCATGCGGCGTTGTCATCAAGTGCGGAAATGCTGCGCCGTTGTCCGTCATAACTAAACTGCGCAACGCCTGAGCCATCGCGATTTGGATAATGAAGTTCGATTGTCCATGTGCCATCTTCTATACGCCAGGTATTCCAATTGAGTTCATCAATATTAACTCCGCGCGGTGATAACTTTGAAGTCACTAATTCAATAAAAGTTAGATGATCACGACCGCCATCTTTGCCTTCGCGACGAGGAGATAAACCATGCACCTGATCAATAATAAAAATTCGCTCTTGTAAAATAGGGCCAGCAAAGCGTTCAACTTTTTCTATTGAGATATTTCCATCACGTGCTATTGAATCCATAGTTTCGCCAGCGCGCAGACGACGTTGCATCTCTTTAACGCCCATCACTTCGTTTTCATCACCAACAGGAACAGATGTAAGGCGCGGTTGATTTACTGTTGCGCGCAGAGTGTCGCTAATTCGCAGCGAGAACTCAGCGCCGTTCTGATCGGTGAGAGCTAGGTGCACCCCATCTGGGGACTTACCGGTTAGGCGTAGCTCACTCATGAGGCCGAGAATACCTGCAGTGGGTGCCAAAGTAGGTGAAGAAGAGGCTCAGAACCGAGCGGGGAAATTAGCCGATTTACGTACCGAGCCCCTTCTGTGGCAAGATACGCAGTCTGCGCGGCAGTTGATGCCACGCTGCAATCGGCTTAAATGAGCTTTAAATAGATGAGGACCATACGATGAATATTCTTGATGCAGTTGATGCGAAGTCACTTCGCCACGACATCCCACAATTTCGCGCCGGAGATGAACTAAAAATCCACGTTCGCGTTATTGAAGGTAGCAAGAGCCGTATCCAGGTCTTCCAAGGAATCGTTATTCGCCGTCAGGGCGATGGCGTTCGCGAAACTTTCACAATCCGTAAAGTTTCATACGGCGTCGGAGTAGAGCGTACTTTCCCAGTACACACACCAGTTATTGAAAAGATCGAACTTGTAAAGAAGGGCGATGTACGTCGCGCCAAGCTTTACTACTTGCGCGACCTACGCGGCAAGGCTGCCAAGATTCGCGAAAAGCGCGATGGCATCGAAGGTTACGGTGATGGAATTCTTTCAACTCCGATAGCAGAAGTTATCGAAGAAGTAGTAGCAGAGGCTCCGGTTGCTGAGGTTGTTGTTGAAGCACCTGCAGCTGAGGCTGTTGTTGAAGCACCTGCAGCTGAGGCTGTTGTTGAAGAAGTTGCAGTGGCTGAAGAAGCACCTGCAGCGCAAGACAAGCCTGCTGAATAAGCAACTCAACTAAAGATGCCACGCAAGGGCTCGCTTTTCCGCGAGTTACCTATCCTGGTAATAGTTGCGCTCGTAGTCTCAATTATTATCAAGACTTTCTTGGTGCAGTTCTTCTATATTCCATCAGGATCTATGGAAAATACACTTCAGATCAACGATCGCGTTGCTGTAAATAAGTTGCCATTCGTCGGTAAATCAATTGGACGTGGTGATGTGGTTGTCTTCCGCGATCCAGATAATTGGCTGCCGGAGCCATATGCAATAGATGAGAACAAATATTTAGCCAAAGCCAAAGAAGCTTTGGTGGCTGTCGGTGTATTACCGAACCCAGCAAAGCAATACTTGGTAAAACGCGTTATTGGTGTCGCTGGGGACAAAGTCGAATGCTGCTCAAAGAATAAAAAAATAATGATCAATGGTGTGGAAATAAAAGAGCCATACATCTTCTCTGGAAACTCAGCCAGTGACACAAACTTTAATATCACTGTTGCTGAGGGAAAGATCTGGGTTATGGGCGATCACCGCGGAGCAAGTGCTGATTCGCGCTTCCACCAAGATGATATAAATAAAGGAATGGTTCCAACATCTAAGGTAACCGGCAAAGTAGTAGGCATAATTTGGCCGATTAAGAATCTTGGCTTTGTTAGTTCGTATTCATCGCTTAAGTAATTGGGCTCTGTAATTCAATGAAAGTTATTGAGTCTCTTCTATTAGATGCTGGAATTTGGCCCCTTGCCGGAGTTGATGAAGCAGGACGTGGAGCATGTGCCGGCCCTCTAGTAATCGCATCCGTTGTTCTTAGCGATCCATTTGCACCTGAATTATCAAAGGTGCGAGACTCTAAAGATGTCTCAGAAACCGAGCGAGAAAAACTTTTTGATTTAGTTACCGATCTTGCCTTAGCGGTCAGCGTGATTATTGTTCCCGCTAAAGAAGTTGATGAACGAGGCGTGCATGCGGCAAATCTTGATGGCATGCGACGAGCGGTTCAGGGATTGTCGGTGGTTCCGAGTTATGTGCTAACTGATGGGTATGCGATCGAAGGTCTTGCCATCCCAAATGTTGCAGTCTGGAAAGGTGATCAAGTCGTTACCTGTATCAGTGCAGCCTCAATTATTGCAAAAGTTACTCGTGATCGAGTAATGCGCGAATTAGATATTCAATTTCCAAACTATGGCTTTGCAAAACACAAGGGCTATATCACCAAAGTACACACCGAATCCTTACAAGAGCATGGGCCGTGTATAGAACATCGTCGCTCTTTCGCAAATATCGCAGCACTTCTTCAATAGTTACGCACACCCCTGAGATATAGGACTTTAACTCTCGGCTCGGCATCCTAATCTGCCGGCCATGAATGTATTTTCCGAAGTCGATGCCCGATTAGTTTTATTCTCTGCAATTGAAGGAGGACAGGTTTTCTGGTCCGGTGAGATAAATGAAAAGGGAGCAGAAGATGTCTATGCCCGCCTAATTTCTGACGGCTACGATATAAAAAAGTATGCAAAAGTAATTGAAAAGGCTCAATCGGCTGATTTGAATGCCATCAAAAAGCATTTATCGCTCTCAGGGGCAATCTTCTTAACACCTTCATCTGATGAGTGGCCGACATCGCTAAATGATCTTGCCGCTATGCCGATTGGATTAGTTGTTAAAGGTGATGTTGGGGTGTTATCGCAACGAGCTTTGGCAATTGTTGGAACTCGCAATCCAACTGCATATGGCATGCGAATTGCAGCAGATTTCGCAGCGGGCTTCGTTGATCGTGAATGGAACATCATCAGTGGTGGTGCATACGGAATTGACTCAGCTGCTCATAAAGGCGCGCTAATTGCTGAAGGACAAACCGTTGCTGTTCTGGCAACAGGTATTGATGTGGCATATCCGGCTGGCAACGTAAGACTCTTCGCTGAAATCGCAGAAAATGGAGCACTTGTCTCAGAAGTTTTGCCAGGTACGCATGCAATTCCAATTCGGTTCTTAAATCGCAACCGCATTATTGCCGCGTTATCTCAGGCGACTTTGGTCGTAGAAGCAGCCTTTCGTTCTGGATCCTTGCGAACCGCGCGTGATGCCGCCGAACTATTGCGACCAGTAATGGCAATTCCTGGACCAATTAACGCACCGACATCTGAAGGGTGTCATCGTTTAATCGGTGAACGCGCGGCTGAAATTGTGACTTCCGTTTCTGATGCGATCGAGTTGATCAGCGCGCTTTAGGTAATGCCTGAAACAAGTGAGAGAATAGGAGCATGAGTGAATTCCGTTCGGGCTTTGTCGCAATTGTCGGGCGCCCAAACACTGGAAAATCAACTCTGATCAACGCACTTGTTGGAAGCAAGATTTCAATTACATCTCCGCACCCCAACACCACACGACATGCCATTCGCGGCATCGTAAATCAGCCAACTTTTCAAGCCATACTCGTTGATACCCCGGGCATTCACAAACCAAAGACTTTGCTGGGACACCGCCTAAACGCAGTGGTTGGCGAGAGCATGGACTCAGTCGACATTGTGATGATGTGTTTGCCGGCCGATGAAACTTCTGGCGCGGGAGATGTTTTTTTAGCGCAAGAAATTGCCAAGCATCCGCGCGCCAAGAAATTTGCACTGGTCACTAAGACAGATTTAATTTCTAAAGAGAAATTGGCTCTGCGCTTGGTCGGGATAGATGACTTAGCAAAAGGTTTTACATGGGATGAGATCGTGCCAATATCGGCTGCAATTCATTCCCAAATTGATTTGTTGGCGCAATTAATTGGCAAAGTTCTTCCTACTGGCCCTGCTTTCTATCCGGATGATATGAAAAGTGATCAGGATCAAGAACAGTTGATCTGCGAATTAATTCGTGAAGCTGCCATGCGTGATGCCCGTGAAGAGTTGCCACATTCGATCATGGTCACAATTGATGAGATGGCAGAGCGCGAAAAAACTGGATCACGCCCATTCTTTGATATCCATGCCACGATCCACGTGGAGCGTGACTCACAAACTGGAATTATTTTGGGACATAAGGGTGAGCGACTAAAAGATATCGGAATGCGCGCAAGAGCAGATATCGAGCGTGAACTTGGTGCACGAATATTCCTTGGTCTGCACGTTAAGGTTTCTAAAGAATGGCAGCGCGATCCAAAGTTATTGCAGCGACTGGGATTTGGCGAGAACTAAACGCTAGCTTTACGGCTTGCTAAGAATGATCCGATTAATACCAATGGAAGTCCAACGATAATTCCGATGGTCAGTGGCTCGCTCAATATTAAGACACCTAAAACAACTGCGAATGCGGTATTCATATAAGTAACTAGGGAAGCGCGAGCAGGTCCGATCTCTGCCATGACGGTGAAGAAGATAGCGAATGCAATTCCCGTTGAAAATACGCCGAGTGCGATGACGCAGTAAATTGCAGTCGTTGAAATTGGGCGATCTGGCCAGAGTAGAAATAGTGCTGGAGAATAGAAAACTGCAGTCATCGCCATAGCGATTCCATTTATCGCTACCCCTGATACCCCAGGCATCTTGCGCGTTACATAAATAACAGCGTAGGCATAACCCAATGAGGCGCCCAACATCATCAAAATCGCAATTGGATCAGATGAACCGGTAAGACTTTCAATTCCAACAAGTAAGAAAACGCCCAAGAATCCAATTCCGATTCCAATTAGCCTTTTCGGCTGCCATACCGATTTATCACCTTGAAAAGATGTAATCAGAGTTGAGAAGATTGGCACAGAAGCAACTAGTAATCCCGCCAAACCAGATGAGATTGATTGCTCGGCAGTTCCAATTAATATCCAGGGAATCACCATTTCAAAAAGAGCGTATACCGCGATGTATTTCCAGCCTTTGATGGCTATAAAAAATGACTTGTCATAGAGCGCTATCGGAATCAAAATCAGGGCTCCGATGAAAACTCTAAGAAAGACAACTATTGCGGGGGAGAAGCCAGTTTCAGGATCAACGGCTACGCGAATAAGGAGGTAAGGGATTCCCCAAAGAAAGCCGGCCAAAATAAAGAGAACAAGATTGCGGCGCGACATTTAGCGAATACTACTGCCATCCTTCGGTTTGATCGCGCAAGGTGCGATAGCGAGCAATTACATCTGGAGTTGCAGATGCACATACTTTTTCAATCTTTCCAAGATCCCAAATTGGAGCTGCATCGCCTCCCAATAGCGCCCATGCTGCTTGTCGAGCCGCGCCATTTGCAACATATTCACCGGCCGGTGGAACTAATACTTCGCGACCAAAAAGTGCGGCAGCAATCTGTGAGACGGCAGGATTTTTAGCTGCGCCACCAATTAAAATAATGCGTTTTACATTGACCCCTAGTTTTTCTAGTGCATCGACGGCATCAACTAAGCCGCAGAGCATTCCTTCGACCATCGCACGCGCGATATCGGCAGGATTAGAGTTATTCAAATTCATCCCACTAAAAACTCCCGTTGCATTTGGGCGATTGGGAGTGCGTTCTCCCTCAAAGTAAGGCAGGAGTGAGAGCCCATTGGCACCAGGTTTCGCACTAAGTGCGAGCAATCCAACTTCATCATGTGATTTTCCGAGGATGCGAGTTGCCGCATCAAGTATTCGCGCAGCATTTAGCGTGCAGACCAAAGGCAAGTAGCGGCCGGTGGCATCTGCAAATCCGGCAACGGCGCCAGAGGCATCATGCGTTGGCGTATCAGAGACTGCAAATGCGGTGCCGCTGGTTCCGAGTGAAACAACAACATCACCTGGTTGGGCTTGGATACCAAGTGCTGCAGCAGCGTTATCACCAGCACCGGGTGCTATAGGAATTCCACTTGGAGTTGTTCCGCCAAATGCTGAAGGGCTAATTATTTTTGGCAGATATATTTCACGATCAGTACGAAGTGCTAGCGCCAAAATATCGCGGCGATATTTGGAAGTAGTTGGATCAAAGTAGCCAGTACCTGATGCCTCACTACGATCTGAAAACAAATTTCCAAAATCGAGGGTCTGACCTTTAGCGTGTTGTAATTGCCAAGATAGCCAATCATGGGGGAGGGCAACGGCTGCAACTTTGTCGGCGTTCGCTTTTTCGCTATCGGCCAACCAACGCAATTTCGTTGCAGTAAATGATGCAACTAATACTGAACCGACTTGTTTAGCAATTTCGGTAGCGCCACCTAGTTCGTTATTTAACGCGGTTGCTGCATCGGCCGAGCGAGTGTCATTCCAAAGCAACGCATCGCGAATTACCGCACCTTGTGAGTCCAGTGCCACCATTCCATGTTGCTGTCCGCCAATTGAGATTGCGCAAACATCATCTAATCCACCAGCGGCAGCAATTGCGGTCTCTAAAGCGCTAACCCAGTGCGCCGGCGCAACCTCTGTGCCATCGGGGTGGGTGGCACGGCCTTCACGTACTAACTGCCCAGTAGCGGCGTCTCGAATTACGACCTTGCAAGATTGAGTAGATGAATCCACGCCCGCGACGAGTTTTAAATTAGCCATGGGGCAAGGCTAGACTGTGCCTGTCAACGTTGACCACTTTTTATGATCTTTTACTTCCATCTAAGATCTTAGATTTCATAACTTTTGAACTGGAGTTTTCATGCGTATTGGCGTCCTTACAGGTGGCGGAGATTGCCCTGGTCTTAACGCGGTTATTCGCGCGGTTGTTCGTAAAGGTGTGAGGGAATACGGCCACGAATTTGTTGGCTTCCGTGATGGCTGGAAAGGCCCGCTAGAAAATTACACAATGGAGCTTAACCTCGAGACCACTCGCGGCATCTTGCCTCGCGGTGGAACCATCCTTGGTTCATCTCGTACCAATCCTTTTAAGATTGAAAATGGCGTAGAGCGCATCAAGCAGAACTTGGCTGATCAAGGCATCGATGCACTGATTGCGATCGGCGGCGAAGACACACTTGGCGTTGCTACCAAACTTGATTCCCTTGGCGTGAAAGTTATCGGCGTTCCAAAGACCATCGATAATGACCTCAATAACACCGATTACACATTCGGTTTTGATACATCTGTAAATATTGCAGTTGAAGCGATTGATCGTTTACACACAACTGCAGAATCACATCACCGCGCACTTATCGTTGAAGTAATGGGCCGCCATGCTGGCTGGATCGCACTTCATGCAGGTATGGCAGGTGGAGCAGCATGTATTTTGATTCCAGAAGTTAAATTCTCAGTAGATAAAGTCTGCGAATGGGTGGAATCACGTTTTAAGAGTAACTTCGCACCAATCATCGTTATCGCCGAAGGTGCGATTCCACAAGATGGTGACATGATCACTAAAGATTCAGATCTTGATGCATTCGGTCACGTAAAACTCTCTGGAATCGGTGAATGGCTTGCCAAGCAGATCGAAGAGAAGACTGGCAAAGAAGCTCGCACCTCAGTACTTGGCCACATTCAACGTGGCGGAACACCAACTGCCTTTGACCGCGTACTTGCTACTCGCTTCGGCTTGCAGGCAATCACTGCAGCATCTGAAGGTGATTGGGGCAAGATGGTGGCTCTTCACGGTACAGATATTGTTCGTGTTCCATTGGCTAGCGCCACCGAGAAGTTAAAGACTGTCCCAATCGAGCGTTACAAGGAGTCGGAGATCTTCTTCGGATAATTCTCACCCGAGAAGCTATCCGAACAAACTACCCTTACCCTCATGACTACTTCTCTAGAGAACCTCTTCAACCCTGCTCTAGTTGCGGCGCAACAGCCGCAATGGCCCGGCGGTGTCGAAGGTGAGAGCGTAAAGAAGGCAGTTGCAGATCTAAAATCATTTCCGCCACTTGTCTTTGCTGGTGAATGTGATGATTTAAAAGCCAAAGTTGCCGAAGCAGCAGCGGGCCGAGCATTTTGGTTACAAGGTGGAGATTGCGCCGAAACATTTGCAGCCGCTACCGCTGATTCAATTCGTAATCGCATTAAGACTATTTTGCAGATGGCTGCAGTGCTGCAGTACCACTCGAGTTTGCCGGTTGTAAAAGTTGGACGCATGGCAGGCCAATTTGCTAAGCCACGCTCAAATGATTTTGAAACTCGCGGAGATGTCACGCTTCCGGCTTACCGTGGCGATGCGGTTAATGATCTGGAGTTTAACGAATCTTCTCGCACGCCAGACCCACAAAGAATGGTGCGCGTTTACAACACATCAGCGGCAACGCTTAACTTGGTGCGCGCATTCACGCAAGGTGGCTTCGCCGATCTTCGCCAAGTCCACGAATGGAACAAAGGCTTCATCTGTGATTCATCAGTTGGAGATCGCTACGAACAAATGGCACGCGAATTTGGTCGTTCGCTATATTTCATGAAGTCAGCTGGCGTAAATCCTGATTCATTCAAATCAGTTGATTTCTATTCCAGCCATGAAGCGCTGATTATGGAATACGAAAAAGCTTTGACTCGTATCGATTCACGCACACAGCTGCCTTACGATGTTTCAGCGCACTTCCTTTGGATTGGCGAACGAACTCGTCAATTAGATGGTGCTCATGTTGATTTCGCGTCGAAAGTTCGCAATCCAATTGGGGTAAAGCTTGGACCAAAGTCAACTGTTGATGATACGCTTGCCTTAATTGATCGTCTTGATCCTGATCGCGAACCAGGTCGCCTAACTTTCATTACTCGTATGGGCGCTGGCAAAATTCGCGAAGCCCTGCCAGCACTTGTCGATGGTGTAACCAAATCAGGTGCCCAAGTACTTTGGGTGTGCGATCCAATGCATGGCAATACCTTTGAGGCGGCCACCGGCTATAAGACTCGTCGCTTTGATGATGTTATGGATGAAGTTAAGGGATTCTTTGAAGTACATAAAGGTCTCGGAACGCATCCAGGCGGAATCCATATTGAGCTAACTGGCGATGATGTTACAGAGTGCCTTGGCGGTGGAGAGCAAATATCAGAGGCTGATCTAGCAACCCGCTATGAGAGCGCCTGCGATCCGCGTTTGAATCACTCGCAATCCCTAGAACTTGCCTTTTTAGTTGCTGAAATGTTGCGCGATCGCTAATTTAGCGACGTGCCACTGCTTCTATCTTCCCTAAAGACTCCTATTGGCACGCTAAATCTTTTAGCTGATGAGCAAATACTTATTGGTGCAAACTTCTCTTCTATTTCGGATTTGGGCGTTACGCGAGATATCAGCGCTGTTAAGAGAATTCCAATAATTACAGATTTAATTTCAGATTACTTTGATGGCGATCTAACCGCACTTAATGGAGTCCAGGTTCGCCAGGATGGAGCAGTCTTTTCACAGTCAGCATGGAAGGTGATGCGCAAAGTAAAGGCGGGTAAAACTCTTTCTTATGCTGATTTAGCAGATCGCGCAGGTTCACCCGCAGCAGTGCGTGCAGCGGGAAGTGCTTGTGCAAAGAATGCCATTGTTCTAGTTGTACCTTGCCACCGCATTGTTAAAACCGGGGGAGCGCTCGGCAACTATGCCTACGGATTAAGTAAGAAAGAGTGGCTACTACGCCACGAGGGCGCGCTTTAATATTTCAATTGCTTTTGCGCATTGCGCGTCATCAAAATCTAAATGAGTTACTAGTCGTGCATATTTAGGGCCAAGTGCGCTAATCCAAAGTCCGGCATCACGACATCGTGCTGCAAGTTCAGCCGCGGTATATGCAGCGTTGGCTAAATCAAGGCCGACAATATTTGTTTGAACTAGCGTGGGATCGACAAAAGATTTATCGATAGCTGCAATTGCAACTGCCAACTCATTGGCGCGGCGATGATCTTGAGAAAGCCTTGCGATGTTGTGATCGAGGGCGTAATGCGCGGCGCCGGCTAGTAATCCAACCTGTCGCATTCCGGCGCCATAACGCTTGCGCCATATGCGTGCTTTTGTGACGCGCTCTTTTGTACTGAGCATGATCGAACCAATTGGGGCGCCTAAACCTTTTGATAAACAAACGCTGATGGTTTCAAAGTATTTTCCGTACTCATTTAAGGCAACCCCACTTGCAACATGGGCATTCCAGATTCGAGCACCATCTAAATGCAGCGCAAGCCCTAATTCATCGGCGCCTTTGCGAAGAGCCTTTATTTCATCAAGGCTCTGAATGGTTCCGCCACCAAAGTTATGAGTATTTTCAACCGCTATGGCAGTCGTTGAAACCAAATATGGACCGGAGTCAGGACGAGCGATGTCCAGCGCATCCTTTGCAATGAGTAATCCATTCTTAGCGGGCCACGTGCGAGTTGTGATTCCACTAAATACTGCGGCAGCGCCCAATTCGGCGCGGACTATATGAGAATTAGTTTCGGCTATTAATTCTTCACCGGGTGAGACCAACATACGAATTGCCAATTGATTGGCTAGAGAGCCAGTAGGTGTGAAGACTCCGGCTTCTTTTCCAAACATCGCTGCGACACGTTCTTCAAGTGAATTAACTGTTGGGTCATCGCCATAAACATCATCTCCAACTGGGGCAGATGCCAACGCCTCGCGCATCTCTTGTGAGGGACGCGTGACGGTGTCAGAGCGTAAATCAATTGGAGAAGTCATTGCGTAAGCCTCTCATGCTTCTTTCATTACGATCAAATACATTGCTAGAACCACCATGGCACCACCAATTGATACTTGCAGAGTGAGAGATTCTCCACCGAAGACGACGGCAAAGAGTGCTGCAAAGACAACTTCCATAGTCAAGATAACTGCCACTTTGGTTGAGGTCATATGCGCCTGCGACCAGGTCTGCACGATAAAGGCGACGGCGGTGCAGATGATGGCTGTAAATATTACGACGCCCCAGACTCCAGAATCAGGTGGTGTTTCATAACCTTGGCCAAGTGCGATCGCACCTGTTATAAATCCACAGATTGCCAATTGAACAATAGTTAGCGCGTAGGCATCTAAACCAAAACTCCATTTACTTAAGGCAACAATATGAGCGGCAAAAGCGATTGCGCTAAGAAACACAAGTGCTTCGCCAACTCCGACTGACCAACCACGCAGCGAAAGTAAGGCTAAGCCAACGGTGGCAACTGCGACGCAGCCCCAAGTAAATTTGGTAATTCTCTCTTTCAAGACCAGTGCTGCGATTAAGGGCGTTAAAACAACATAGAGACCAGTTACAAATCCAGTGATCGCAGCGCCAGTACGTGCCAGCCCTAACGTTTGGAAGATATATCCAGAACCCAAGAAGAGTCCGGCTAACGATCCCTTAAGGACTAAATCCCGATTTAGCTTCTTAAGAACGTTGGGTCGAAGTACCACCATGGCTAGCACTGCAATGAAGAAACGTGTTGCGAGAAAACTATTTACCGATTGTCGTTCGATAGCCGGCTTCATTAGAACAAAGGCTGCGCCCCATGATGCAGAGACCGCCAATAGCGCCCATGGAGCAAGGCGCAACTGCATCTGGTGACGTGCGTTCATCCGCGCAACTTCTTAAGTAGCTCAACTTCTTTGCCGTGTTCTGGCTCCATACCCGGTGTTTCCAAAATTAGCGGTGCGTTGGCAACGGCTGGGTGCTCAAGAAGTTCCTTAAACGGGTCAACTCCAATAAAACCATCACCGATGTTTTGATGACGATCCTTTAGCGCACCACATACATCCATGGAGTCATTGGCATGAATTAATTGGATTCGTTCTGCGCCAGCAACTTCCACAAGTAGATCAAGAGTTTCTTTCATGCCACCTTTTTTAGCGATGTCGTGGCCAGCGGCAAAAACGTGGCAGGTATCAAGGCAGATTCCAACTTTGGGGTGGTATTCCAGAGCCTTTAAGTAATATTCCAAATCTTCCAAGCGCTTAACAAGTGACTGACCTTGGCCGGCAGTTGGTTCAAGTAACAACATGGGTGCATCATCGGTTAGCGCATTTAGAATCGGCATCATCCCTTTATGGATCTG